>CAMQVM010000016.1 GCA_947038135.1 uncultured Rikenellaceae bacterium | reverse complement strand
CACTATCTGAAACACATCGCCTCGTAGGCAGCTATCTATACCCTTGCGTACATTTGCACGGTGCTGGTTGTCGGTGATGGTGCTACTAACCTTGCCCGTGGTGGCGAAGTCGTACGAGGCAAAGTTTTGATTGTTGATAACAGCCTCTAGCTCATGTATAGTGCTCTGCTCGTTCTCTTGCAACAGCTCTACTATCTTTAGCTCATTACTGAAGTGGTTGAACACAATTATATACTTATATAGTATATAGTAGATATCGGGAGCATCATTTATTGGGTCTTGGCTCTCTTTTATTGCTATATTCTCAAAATATTTTACAGCGTTGAAGGTGGTGTATCCATATAGTCCACACACCTTCTTGTCATTGCCCTCAATATCAAAACTTTCAATAAATTGGTTGATGCTCTTATCTACTCCATAATGCTCAGATATTTTGGTTGTAATAGTCGTGCCGTCAGCGAAAGAGCTTGTTGAGGTGCCATGGTTAATGCTTATGCTTGATAGCGGTTTTAAAGCTATAAATGATAGGCTGTTTTCATTACCATGGTAGTCTGAGCTCTCCATGAGTGCCGATTGTGGATATAGGTCTCTTACTTTTAGGTATATGCTTACTGGTGTGTGCATATCTCCTATTATATGTTTTGTTGTGGTTTTATATCTATATTTTTTCATCTTGTTTTTTATAATATGGCGATTCGCAAAACCTAAAATATACTTATTTTCAACTATTTAGGTATGGTTTTTATTAATAAATTACCCCCAAAACAGAACATATAGCTGTTTTTTGGGGTAATACAATTTTTATTTACGCTTTTTAAAAAAAGCGGCGCTCTAAAGAGCTGGCTAATTCACAAAACCGAGGTTTTGCGAATTAGCCTATACATAGTCAATGTAAGTATCTAAATCTTTATCGCCTCTTCCTGATACCGTAAGTACAACTATATCTGATGGCTTAAACCTATCTTTTAGCTTAGGTAGCACCCCTAAAGCGTGTGCAGACTCTAAAGCTGGTATTATACCCTCAGTTTTTGTAAGGTGAAAGGCTGCCTCTACCGCCTCATTGTCATCTATTGCTAGCACCTCGGCCCTTTCACAAAATGAAAGGTTAGCATGAAATGGTCCTATACCTGGGTAGTCTAATCCTGCCGATATAGAGTACGGCTCTTCAATCTGTCCATCTTCGTTCTGCATAACTAGTGTTTTTGTACCATGTATTATGCCAACCTTGCCTAGTAGTATTGTAGCTGCGCTCATGCCACTATCCACACCCTTTCCTGCTGCCTCAGCAAGTATAATATTTATGTTTGGGGTATTTACATAGTGATATATTGTTCCTGCAGCGTTGCTTCCTCCCCCGATGCAGGCGATAAGGTAATCGGGGTTTTCACGTCCCTCCTTCTCTAACAGCTGTGCTTTTATCTCTTTGCTAATAACCGACTGGAGTCTAGCCACCATATCGGGGTAGGGGTGTGGTCCTACGGTAGAGCCAATAACATAAAAGGTGTCGTTAGGGTTGCAGCACCAGTCACGAATAGCCTCATTAGTGGCATCTTTAAGGGTTTTATTTCCTGATATTACGGGTACTATTGTTGCCCCTAGCATCTTTATACGCTGCACATTTGAGCTTTGTCGTTCGATATCGGTCTGCCCCATATATACTATGCACTCCATGCCCATCAACGCACATACTGTTGCAGTAGCTACACCATGCTGTCCTGCGCCTGTTTCAGCTATTATACGTTTTTTGCCTAGCCTTTTCGCTATTAGCACCTGCCCAATAGCGTTGTTTATTTTGTGTGCTCCAGTGTGGTTTAGGTCCTCTCTTTTAAGGTATATCTTACATCCATACTCTTTCGATAGGTTGTCAGATAGGTATAATGGTGATGGCCTACCTACATAATCTTTTAGTAGTGTATCATACTCTTGCTTAAATTCAGGGCTTTCGATAACCTCAAGGTAGCTGTTTTTCAGGTTTTCTACACATTTGTAGAGTATTTCAGGGATATACGCCCCTCCAAACTCTCCATAATATCCTTTTTCGTCTACTAAGTAATTTTTCATTTTATTTTAATTTTTAATTGATAACATTGAAATTGTGTCGCACGATTGCATAAAAACAGAAGAGACCTTGTCGCAGAATGACAAGGTCTCTTTTATATTATTTAGGGTAATATATATGTATGAGCTCTCTACCTACGACTATTAAGTTGTAAGCACCACCACCAATATTTATTTACCATTTTATACATCTGTGTAATTTTATGGGTGCAATGTACACATAATTTTGGAATTACCAAAATATTTTTTTACGAAGTGTTGTTTTGCGGGTGAAAAAGTACAATTGTAGGAAATAAGTATATAGTTACTGGGGGGCAAATTGATAAATTTTTTATTATATAAAGGTATTTAAATTTGTAGTTTAATAGGTAAGTTTAAATATTTTCATTATATTTGCAACGAATATCGGATAGATATTAGTTGTAAAATTTGATTTTAAAGATAAATATTTAATAATATGAATGATAATACCTCTTTTGTTGATGTGGTAAATAAAATAGTCCTTAATAAATGGCGTGTTATAATCATTACCTGCTCTATAACATTGCTAGGTATTGTTTATGTTGTGAGCCTCCCTCGGCAGTATACCTCTACAACTACAATTGTAGCAGAGAAAAAAAATGATATGAGTGGTGCGTTAGGGTTGCTAGGTAGTTTGGGTATGTCAGATACTGAACCTGATGGGTTGACTATAGACTTGGCACCTACTATTATTTCAAGTACTCCTTTCAGATTGGAGTTTAAAGAGTGTTTAGTTTCACGTGAGGGGCGCATGAACGAAGAGCTGCCATTAGCTGTTTTTCTTTTTGATTATCAAAAAAAAGCATGGTGGAATTTCTTAAAAAGCAAAAAATATGAAGAGTATAAGAGTGAGTCATCTGATGGTCCTTATATGCTCTCTAAGTCTGATATAGCATTTCTTAAAATAACCAAAGATATGTTTGAGGTTAAGACAGATAAAAAAACTAATGTTATGAAGCTGTCTATTACAACTCAAGACCCAATGGTTTCTGTGATATTGGCCGATTCGTTAACTATAAAATTGCAACACTATCTTACAGCTTATCAAACAAACAAAGCAAAACATGAGTTTGCTCAAAGCATAAAAATAGCAGACAGTGCAAAAACTCGCTATTATCACTGTCAAGAGTTGTATTCGGAGGCCAATGATCGAAACAAGAATCTTATTAATGCAGGAGTAAAAACAAAAATAGACAGGTTGAGAGATGATATGTCGGTTGCTCTGCAAGCATACTCAGCAACAGCATCGCAGGTTGAGGTTGCTAGAACAAAACTTCTTGAAAATACCCCAGTATACACTGTTATTGATCCCCCATATTTTGAAGAGATACCATCTGAGCCAAGTAGAAAGCTGGCTGCAATAGTTTCTTTCTTTTTTGGATTGTTTGTTGGTGTTGGTTCTGTGATTATAGGTGATATTAAAAAGCTTGTTTTTAATAATAATGCAAATGATGATATTACAGATAATAAACTCTCTTAATATTGGTGGGGCAGAAAAGTTTGTTGTTGAAACAGCATTACAGTTCAAAAAAAATGGGTGCAAAGTTGAGGTTTTAGTTTTTGATAGAAGAGAATCACCATTTGTCAAGATACTTACAGATAGTGGTATAAAAGTGAGATATACTCTTTCAAAAAAATACTTGTCGCCTTTGAATTTATTGACGTTTATATGGGTTGTTTGGTCATCAAAATATAAAGTCATACACACACATTTAACATATTCGCAGTTGTGGTGTGCTATTGCATCTATTTTAAATTTTAGAGGTAAAAAAATCATTACAACTGAACATAGTAATAATAATAACCGACGTAGCAGTAGTATTTTAAATTTAGTAGATAAATTTATATATAGTCGCTATGCAACAGTGGTTTGTGTAAGCGAATCTGTGCGTGAATCTTTAATAGGTTGGGTTAAACCTAAGAGTGTTTCCAAATATGTTGTTGTTCCAAATTGTGTAGATATAGATAAATTTAGAAAAACGATAAACCAGCTTAGTAGATATGAGTTCAATATTGATTCTTCAGATATAGTAGTTCTTATGGTGGGAAGAATGAGTAGTGCAAAAGATCAAATTACCTTGATTCGATCTGTTGAAATGCTGCCAGATAGTTACAAATGTGTCTTGGTTGGTGATGGTGATACGTTTCAAGAGGTTCAAGATAGTGTGATAAATAAAACACAAATTATTTTTACTAAAGCTCGCACTGATATCCCTCAGCTTATGGCAATGTGTGATATATATGTGCAGTCGTCACACTGGGAGGGGTTGCCAACAACAGTTCTTGAAGCCATGGCAGCTAAAAAAATAGTCCTAGGTTCTAAGGTAAAAGGAAATATAGATGTTATACCCACTGCACAGTTGTTTGAGCATCAAAATAGTTGTCAGTTATCTGAGTTAATAGCTAGATATGCATATACTGATAACGCTACTGAGTTGGGTGAGCAAGAACTAATTATACAAAAATATTCGCTACATAAAGTGGCTTCACAGCTAGAATCAATCTACGAATTATGAAAAATATTGGTATATATTTAGAGTCGACAGAGTCTACAGGAGGGGTTAACAGAGTTGCATCTATGTTAGCATCTTCGTTGTGTGATTTAGGATATAATATCTATTTTATTAGTAGATATAAAGGGCAGTTTGGGCTTTTTTGCGATGATAAGCGTGTGGTCTTTCATGAGCTTTTCAGAAACTTTCACTCTAAATACGTAACCTACCCACTCGAGGTTATTAAGCTTCGTAAGTTTGTTAAGAGCAAAAATATTGATGTGTTAATTAGTACTGGAGGAATATTTTTTGCAATATCACAGTATTGTAATGTTAAGCATATTATGTGGGACCATGTTAGTTTTTGGCATGGTAATGCGTTGCAGAGCTACTTTAGGCGGCTATCGTCTCGTAAAGCAGATGCAATTGTTACTCTCACTGAAGACAATCGTGAGGCTTTTGCTGATATTAAGGGGTGCAAAGCAAGTATTATGAAAATTAATAACCCTTCTGCTTTAAGTCATGTTGAGCCAAATATCAACCGTCAGAAAATTGTAATAAGCTTAGGCTTTTTAGCTAGGCAAAAGGGCTACGATTTAATGCTGATGGCGTGGGGGTTATTGCCAAAAGAGCTTCAAAATGAGTGGACACTGCAAATTGCTGGAGGTGATGAAGGTGATTTGCCTATGCTAAATAATATAATTAATGAAAATAAACTTGACAGAGTAGAAATTTTAGGATTCAGAAAGGATGTTGATGTTTTACTCTCACAAAGTTCTATCTACGCAATGAGTTCTCGTTGGGAGGGTATGCCAATGGTTTTACTCGAGGCTCAATGTTATGGTTTGCCAATTGTAAGTTTTAACTGCAAAACAGGACCTTCAGAGATTGTTACTCCTGAATGTGGTATATTAGTCGAAGCAGAAAATTGCCAAGGGTTAGCAGATGGTCTTGAAAAAATGATGATAGATGATCAACTAAGAGAGCAGATGTCTGTTGCAGCAGTTGAAAATGTCAAGCGGTTTTCAATTGAGAGCATAACATTGTTGTGGGATAAATTATTAAAACAATTATAGAAGATGACTCCAGTTTATATCTGCTTTGTTTTACTATTACTTGCTGTGCTTGTCAATTTTGGCTCTCGCAACAAAGTAGCTGTGTATTATGTTTTAGCTCCTGCGTTTGCAGCGATGTTTCTATTTTTGCTTTTTAATGATTACGGTCTTGATATTGATGCTTATAAGAAGTTTTATGTAGAGATACAACCTGAAGCGTTTTGGGAACGAGGCATTGACTTGGGGTATTCAGCAGTTATTGCTTTGGTTAAAGGGCTTGGAGGTGAGTTTTATCTGTTTTTATCTGTTATAAATATTCTCTCACTTTATATGGTCTTTAAGGTTTTTGATAAATATTCTCCATATATTGCACTGTCGTGGCTTATGTATTTTGTACTATTTCTTGGGTACAATCATACTATCCTTCGTCAAGGTGTAGCTATTGCGTTTACTCTGTATTCATTTAGGTATATCATAGATAAAAATATCAAAATGTATATGGTATTTATAGTTGCAGCTACGCTTTTTCATAGCTCTGCATTATTGTTTTTGCCAGCTTTTTGGGTCGCAAATATAAAGTGGAGAGCGCGTACTATTTTTATTGTCCTAGCTCTTGCATTTCCTCTAGTTTTTATAGATACATCTATTATAATCGCAAAATTAGCTGGGTTGGCTGGATTGCCAGAAAGTATAGTTTATGGCTACTTCAATGCACAGAGTGATCACTTTGAGCGTGCGGGGCTATCTATGGGGTTGCTTGTAAGGATATTATTTTACCTGTTTTTTGTCATTTCGTATAACAAAGAAGATAGAGTGCAAAAGGTGCTGTTTAATCTATATAGCTTCTACTTGTTGTTATATTTTCCACTCTCCTCAGTGTCTATGCTTTCAGCTCGAGGGCTAGATTACTACAAGATTATTGAGTGTATTATGGTGCCGTATGCTATTCTTAATGCCAAAAATATCTACTATAAAATAATGATTATTCTTGTGGTGTTAGGGTACTATATATATGCTACGCCAAAGCAATATATAGGTATTGATCATAAATTGGATTCTGCATTATTGTGGATTGTAAATAGTTTTTAATCGTGATAATATCAAAATAGTTTTTCACACGATTTTATATAATATATAATAAATGTATTACGTATGAATAAAGAGAATGTTAGTGATGTGATGAGCGATGTTTATCGTTATATGGGTGATGTTGGTGTTATTAACCTTCTTAAATGTTTTGTGGTGTGTCATGGCTTTCGTGTTACCTATTTCATGCGTTTAGCAAGTAATGGACCTCGAGCCTTGCGTCTGTTTTATAGATGGATATTTACGCATTATATGTGTAAATTTGGAGTGCAAACTCACTGGGGGCTGAAGGTTGGTAAAGGTTTTTATATTGGTCATTTTGGCTCTATTATTATCAATTCTTCAGCCATAATAGGAGATAATTGTAATGTAAACCAAGGGGTGACGATTGGAGCCGAAAATAGAGGTGAGCGCAAAGGAGTTCCGATTATCGGCAATAAGGTATGGATTGGTGCTAATTCTGTTGTTGTAGGTAAAATTGTTATTGGCAACAATGTATTAATAGCACCTCTTAGCTACGTGAATTTTGATGTGCCTTCAAACTCAATTGTCATTGGTAATCCTGCGAAAATCATCTCACGAGATGATGCTACTATAGACTATATTTGTAACTGTGTAGACTAAACACCTAATATGATATGTTAATAACAATATTTACACCAACATATAATCGCATTAACACTCTGCCGTGGCTTTATGAAAGCCTGTGTAGGCAAACTTTTACTGATTTTGAGTGGCTAGTGGTTGATGATGGTTCAACAGACGATACTGAGCAGCTTATTAAAAAATATATTGATGATGGTCTAATTAATATTAGCTATCATCGTCAAGTTAATGGAGGTAAGCATAGAGCCGTTAATAAAGGCGTTGAGCTCGCTGTCGGTTATCTATTTATGATTGTTGATAGCGATGACTTGTTGTCAAATAACTCTGTTTTAGAGTTTGTTTCAAGTAAAGAAAAAGTTATTAGAGGTAATTCTCGTTTCTGTGCAATAGTTGGGAATCGAATTAATGAAAATAGAGATGTAATAGGTAGCATCGTTTCGCATAATTCGCTGTTAACCAATTTTATTGAATACAGAGAGAAATATGCAGTAAAAGGTGACCGTGCAGAGGTGGTGAAAACTGAAGTGATGCGAGAGTATAGGTTGCCCGAGTTTGAAAATGAATCTTTTTGTCCTGAGGGAATAATATGGAATCGTATTGCTAAGAAGTATCAGGCAGTATATTTTAATGTAGACTTTGTGATTTGTGAGTATCTTACAGATGGTTTAACTGCCTCAATTAAGAAGTGTAGGCAGAGTAATCAAAATGCTTTTCTTACTTATTATAGTGAGTATTGTGCTTTGGCTAACGCAAGGTTACGAAATAAAATTAAGCGTTCTATATTATATTGGGCAGTAAGCTTCAAAACTCGATCTAATATTGGTCGTGGTTATATGCTTAAGCACTATTTTTGCACATATCCATTAGGGTTGATTGCACATTTGTTAAACAAAATCTAATTAAATTGGCACAATGAAAATAGTATATTATATAGGATCGCTAGAAGTTGCTGGTGGCATGGAGCGTGTTACAATGCTTAAGGTTAATTGGTTGTCAAATAATGGTTTCGATGTGCATATTATCTCTTTTATGGGAGGAGATAACTCTTTCTATTCGATTGATAATAGGGCTACAATTCATTTGATGAGATGCAAAGCCATTGATGGAAATTTCATTAAATCATATTTTCAAACTACAGTTGATGCCCAGAATAAAATACGTGCTATATTAGATAGAGAGCATTTTGATATTTTTGTTATGTCATTTCCGCATCTTGAAAATTTCATTGCAGGGCTTAAAGATGGAAGCAAAAAAATATTTGAAGCTCATTGTGCAAGGGAATTTGGTGATTTCATGATCAAACGTGATACACATAATAAAATATTATGCAAGCTTAAACTTATGTCAAGGCGGAGAAAAGAAACTGCTCTATATGAAAAATTTGATAGCTTTGTTACCCTTACACATCTTGATTTGCAAGCACATGGTATGCCTAGTAATGGATGTGTAATACCAAACCCCAATACATTTAGTACTGATAAGTCATCAAATCTAGATCAAAAAAGAGTCATAGCAGTTGGTCGTTACTCTATACAAAAAGGATTTGAGTATTTGTTGCGTGCATGGCAAATAGTAGAACAAAAGCATCCTGATTGGAAGCTTGATTTTTATGGTGCTGATTCAGGTGATAAACAGCGTCTTGAATCTATTGCCGTGTCTTTAGAGCTTCAAAACACAAAGCTCAACGATGCTGTATCAGACATAGAAGCAGAATATTTAAGCAGTTCTATTTTTGTGCTCAGTTCTATTTATGAGGGGTTTGGAATGGTTCTAGCTGAAGCAATGGTGTGTGGAGTTCCATGTGTATCCTTTGCCTGTAAGCAAGGTCCTGCAGAAATTATTAATCATATGCAGGATGGTATATTGATTCCAATAGTAGGCGATTATAATGCTCTAGCTGAAAGTATATGTTTACTTATCGAAGATGAAACATTTCGTGTCAAGATTGGCAAAAGAGCAAAAATAAATGTGGCGAGATATTCAATTGATTCAGTGATGCCTGAGTGGTGTGAGTTGTTTCGTGAGTTGTTAAAGTAAAATAATTGTTGTAAATATATCATTAATGAGTAGAACAAAAAAGGGAGTGAAAAATGTTACAGTAACAATGATGTTTTATATAGTATCAATGCTACTTGCCTTTTTTTCACGTAAAATTTTTATAGATCACCTTGGTGAAGACTTAGTAGGGCTTAGTACAATAATAATTAATCTTTTAGGTTTTCTTAATCTTGCTGAGATAGGAGTTACAGCAGCAATTTCAACGGCTTTATTTAAGCCATTATATGATAATGACCGAGCTGCAATATCTGATATAATATCAATATTCAACTATTTATATTATATTATTGGAGGTGTTGTGTTTGTTGCAGGTGTTATACTACTCTTTTTCTTGCCTTATATCTTTAAAAGTTCGGAAGGTGTCAATGATCTAGAGGTGTTGATTACCTATATAGCACTCTTTATTTCAATGCTTGTGACCTATTTTGTGAGTTATAAGCAGTTGTTGCTTACTGCAGATCAAAAAGACTATGTGATAACTACGTGGACTAAAGTATCGCAATTTATGAAAGTTATTTGTCAAATTATAGCTCTTACAGTTTTTGATGCTGGTTATATTTCTTGGATAGTTATTGAGTTTATATTTGGTGTTGTATATGGGTTCTGGATCAATACTCGTGTTGCTAAAACGTACCCTTGGTTAACTCATAGTTTTACTGAAGGAAGGAGAGTGTTGTCCAACTACAAATATATCTTCAGCAAAATAAAACAGATAATACCTCATCGTATATCAAGTTTTGTATTGGGGCAAACGAGTAATATTATTATACTTGCTGTAACATCATCATTAGCAGTAGTTACAAGCTATAACAACTATATAATTCTTATAGGTAGTATAGTTATGATATTCACTGTTAGCTCAAATGGTTTGTATGCAGGAGTTGGTAACCTAGTAGCAGAGGGAAACAAGCCAGCAATATCAAAATTGTTTAATGAGCTCTCAGCTCTCTATTTTTTTCTAGGTGGCGTAATATGTATATGTGTTCCATTACTAGCCGAGCCGTTTATTATTCTGTGGCTAGGAAAGGAATTTGTAATAAGTTCTACAATATGTTACCTAATCCTTTTTAATACGGCTGTGCATATGTTTCGCCAACCAATTGAGATGTTTCTTAATGGATATATACTCTACAAAGATACATGGGCTCCTATAACTCAGGCAGTAATAAATCTTGGTTTGTCGATAGTGTTAGGGTTGAAATATGGGTTGATTGGAGTGGTGTTTGGTACATCTGCAAGCCTTGTTGTTATTGTGTGTATATGGCGACCAATATTTCTTTTTAGGGAGGGCTTTAAAATATCTATTTATCCATACCTGCTTGAGGTATTGAAGTATATATTAACAATGGCTTGTGCATATGTAATAACTCTATATGTTGCTGACTCTTCTTTGATGCTTGTAAATAATAACTTCTTTAACTTCTTTATTAATGCTTTTGTTTTATTAGTTGTTAGTTGTGCAACCTACGGAGGTCTGTTATATTTAGTGTCTAAAGGTATGCGTGACCTAGTGCTTAGAGTAAGGCTTTTAATTTTATCAAAATTTAGAGCATGATTTATTTTGAGTGGCAAGTTGCTATTGGTAAGGACATAGATTGTGATTCATTAACAAGTATAGATAAATTAAGGTTTTTCGTGTACAATCATTTTTTTGGGTTCATGTGTTTTATTGCAGGTAATATTGCAAAGTTTCAATTTATTTCTTATCTTTGCAACTCTAAGTTGAGTTTTATATCTAAGTATTAATATTATTTTATGAAAATATTCTTTTCAAGTAACGCCATGCGTGACATCATCAACTTTAGAGGAGATGTAATTGAGCATTTTGTGAGGATGAAATATGAGGTTGTTTTGGTGGCACCTCCATGTAGCGCAGATATAATACCTCCTTATTCTAAAGAAGTACGCATTATAGAGGTTTCTTTGGATGCAAAGGGAACGAATCCTTTTAGTGATATAAAATACTATTTAGCACTTAAAAAGATATATAAAAGTGAAAAACCAGATTATATTTTTCACTTTACAATAAAACCAAATATATATGGCACCTTGGCTGCCAACTCACTGAATATACCAAACTCGGCTGTTATAGCTGGGCTTGGGCATGTTTATACGCAAGATGGAATCAGTAATTCACTAGCCAGGACGATGTATAAGTATGCTATGCAGTATCCTCAAAAAATACTGACACTGAATACTGATAACTACAATGTCCTTATTAATCGTAAAGTTGCTACACCTAGCAAATTAATATTAATGAAAGGTGGTGAGGGGGTAAACCTTAACCAGTTTTCTCCACTTGCGATGCCTAATAATGAAAAACCAGTGTTTTTAATGGTTACACGTTTGTTGTATGAAAAAGGGTATAGTGAATATGTCGCCGCAGCAAATAGATTGAAAGATAGGGCAGAGTTTCGTATTATGGGCTCTTTAGATGCCCATCCATCTGCTGTCTGTAGAGATGTCGTTGCCAAAGATGTTAAAAGCGGTGCGATTAAATATATAGAATTTTCTACTAAAGTTATTGAGCAGATAGTAATGGCAGATTGTATAGTGTTGCCATCGTATGCTGAAGGGTTGTCAAGAGCGCTTATGGAGGCGTTGGCTTGTGCACGTCCTGTTATCGCTTCAGATATTGCTGGTTGTCGTGAAACAGTCGATATAGGTGTAAATGGGTTTTTATGTAAACCTAAAGATGTTGAATCGCTAGAGCAAGCATGCATTAAGTTTATAGAGCTGACTCCACAACAAAGAGTAGATATGTCTATGTGTTCACGAAAAAAAGCTGAAAATGAGTTTAGTGTTGATAAGGCTATTGCCGTATATCAAGATATCATAAATGAAAATACTTAATCTGATAAGTAATAAGTTCATACATTAGACTAATTTATCATAAATATGTTGCAGTATTTTGTGTTTATTAGTTTGCCTACGCACTTCTTAGCTAGGTTTTTTCACAGGTTTTAAAACTGTCTTATTGGCCTAATAGCTGAGCTACTATGCGTCCCACACGAATACGTTTGCCACGTTGTAGTAGTTTATATACTAACCATGGAAGCACTATCCCTGATAAGCTACTTATTGGCACACCTATCCATGGGCTGATGTCTGCATAGTCGTATATAATTACTCGTAGTGCAGATTGAGGAAACCATGAAAATAAATATATTGCGTAGGTTATGCCATATAATATGTTTGCAAACTGTAATTTGCTGTTGAGATATAATTGCCCTAGTGAGAGAGTAAATATAATACCAACTAGTGCAGTTAGCTGGCTTGTGACTATGTTTTGCGAGTTGTAACCTATTGCTACAACTATAACAGATATAAGCCCAAATGCAAGTGTAGCCCATGGAGATGATAAATATAGGCTTCTATTAACAATTTTCTCATAGTTTTGGTAAGCTATCCCTAGAGTAAAAAACAGACTGTGCCAAAATAAGCTACTTAAATTAAACAATTTAATACCCTCTAATGGGTTTGTAAGCGATAATATCCAAACAATTATTAATAAGATAGATATAGATCTTTGATGGTTTAACTTTATCTTGTCAATTAATCTATCATATAGCACTACTCCTATCAACAGAGTGAAAATCGTAGGGATAAACCAGTAATATACAATCACATTTTGCGATGGAATTATTAGCATATTAATATATGCGCTCCACGATAGCTCAATAGGTTTTACTGCATATTCGCTAAGCCATACTTTTGGCAGGAATACAAGCGTGCTAATAACAATATATGGAACTAATAACCTCCTAGCCTTTTTATCAAAAAAGCCATTACGTCCTCCTAGCTTTATCCCTGAAAGTGGAGAGTTGCGTTTTGCTATTTTTGGCGCAGTGTAGTAGAGTAGGTAGCCCGAAATAAATATCCATAGAGGCATATGGAAGCTGTATATCCAGTTAAATACTATATTGTCCAGCCCGTTCGATGGAAAAGCGTGTCCAATGGTGACAAGTAAAACACCAAAGGCCTGTAAAAAAGTGATATATGGATTTCGCATAGTAAATTAAATTTATGTGTTACAGCCTATTTGTGTAATTTAAAGGCTGAGAAGTTTTATAATAGAGCAGTAATACTCTTGTGGCGAGTATTCAGCCAAAGTTTTAGTGTAGTTATTAACAGCTAGCATTCCACGCATCTCTCTGTTACTAAGCAAAAATTCTATCTTCTGAGCAAGGTCGGCAGAGTCGTTAGGCTCGAAAAGAGTACCATTACACCCATCTTCAATTATACTAGTTATAGCTCCATGGTTTGGTGCAATAATAGGTAGTAGAGAAACTCCAGCCTCTAATATAGTTAACGGAAAAGCCTCGTAGCAGCGGCTTGTAATGGCTAGTATGCCGCTGTTAAAGTATAGCTTTTGAAGCTCTTTTTGCTCTTTATGTCCTGCTAGTGTTATGTTTTTTGGGGCAGGCTCAACGTTTTCACTGCTCGGTGTAGAACCTACAACTATAAACTCAACGTGTGGAAGCAACTCAGCAGCCCTAAACAGCACATCATAACCCTTCTCTTTAGATAATCGACCTACAAACAAAACCCTATCGCTTCGTAGCTCATTATCTGCTGTTATAGGTTTCCACGTGCTAAAGTTGGGTATAACAGCTATTTTTGTCTGCTCTATGCCAAAATCAATAAGCTTCTGCTTTTGAAACTCTGTAAGTGCTACTATTATATCAATATCTTTGAAGTAACCACGCAGTCGAGCATTCATGCCTCGTATCGTATATGCCATACTTCCAAGTATTGACCCCTCACAGCGGTTGAAGGTGCAGTTTAGCTCACG
>CAMQVM010000015.1 GCA_947038135.1 uncultured Rikenellaceae bacterium | reverse complement strand
CTTGATGGAGCACTTGGAACAATGATACAGAGCTACAACCTTACCAAAGATCAGTTTCATGCAGAGCGGTTTGCGAGCTGGCAGGTAGACCTTAAAGGGTGTAACGATATACTTGTGTTTACACAGCCTCAAATAATTGAGGAGATACACACTAAATACTTAGAGGCAGGTGCAGATATAATATCTACAAATACATTTAATGCAAATGCTATATCGATGGCAGACTATGGCTTGCAAGATTTAGTGTATGAGATAAACTACACTGCTGCAACAATTGCACGCAATGCAATTCATAATAGCGGTTTGGCAGTAAGATATGTTGCGGGCTCAGTAGGTCCAACGGGTCGTTCGGCATCTATGTCGCCAGTAGTAGAAGATGCAGCTTTTCGTAATGTAACCTTTGAAGAGCTACTATTTGCCTATCGCACACAAATAGAGGGGCTTGTTGATGGTGGTGTAGATATAATACTCATGGAGACAGCCTTTGATACATTAAATACCAAGGCTGCAATAATGGCGCACGAAATAGTGTGTGTCAAAAGAGATAAATTTGTGCCTATAATGCTCTCAGGTACTATCACTGATAGGTCAGGGCGCACGCTTAGCGGTCAAACAGTCGAGGCATTTTGCTACTCGCTAGAGCATAGCCCTTATATTTTAAGCACAGGGTTAAACTGCGCCTTTGGGGCAGAGTTAATATACGACTTTCTAAAAAGACTTGAAAAGGTGTCTACATCTTATATATCTGTACACCCAAATGCAGGGCTTCCAGATGGCTTTGGTAACTATAATCAATCACCTCAAGCCATGGGTGCAGTTATTGAGAAGATGCTAGCAGAGGGGCTTCTAAATATTGTAGGTGGGTGTTGTGGTACTACCCCCGAACATATAAGAGTTATAGCAGAGATAGCAAAAAAATATCCACCTCGTAAAAAGCGAGCTAAAGACAGTATTACAACACTTACAGGGTTAGAACCTCTAAGGCTTACACCATCATTAGGGTTTATAAACATTGGTGAGCGGGCAAATGTTGCAGGTAGTGCTAAGTTTGCACGTCTTATACGTGAAAAGAGCTATGATGAAGCTCTGAGTATTGTAGAGTCGCAAATTCAGTCGGGAGCGTCAGTTATAGATATATGTATGGATGCGCCTATGATTGATGCAGTTGAGGCGATGGAGCACTTTATAAGGCTTGTTGCATCTGAGCCCGATATTGCTAGGCTTCCCATCATGATAGACTCTTCAAAGTGGGAGGTGTTAGAAAGGGGTTTGCAATCTATACAAGGCAAGAGCATTGTAAACTCTATATCACTAAAAGAGGGCGAGAGTGATTTTCTTCGCAAAGCGTCAATAGTTCAGCGATATGGTGCAGCAGCGGTAGTGATGCTATTTGACGAAAAGGGGCAGGCAGATAGCTACGACAGAAAGATCGAGGTGGCAACACGTGCCTATAACCTTCTTGTTGGTAGTGGCTTTGCAGCCGAAGATATAATATTTGACCCTAATGTATTAACCATTGCAACAGGTATAGACGAACATAACAACTATGCAGTAGATTTTATTGAGGCTACAAGGTATATAAAAAGCAATCTACATGGTGCAAAGGTTAGTGGTGGCATTAGCAACCTTTCATTCTCTTTTAGGGGTAACAATATTGTCCGTGAAGCTATGCACTCTATATTTTTGTATCATGCCATAAAAGCAGGCATGGATATGGCGATAGTAAATGCAGCTACACTTTTGATATATGAAGACATAAACCCAGACCTTTTGCAGGCGGTAGAAGATGTTATTTTTAACCGAGATGCAGGTTCGACAGATAGGCTGATTGATGTAGCAACAAATATTAAGATGTCAAAAGAGACCCTTGGAGATGCCAAGGTTACTTCAGCACTAGCATGGAGAGATCAAGAGGTAGACGTACGTATAGCACACTGGATGGTGCGTGGCATAAACGATTTTGTTGATGAGGATATAAACGAGTCGCTTGCAAAACATGGCGAGGCGGTAAAGGTCATAGAGCTTCCACTTATGGAGGGAATGAAGCAGGTAGGCACGCTGTTTAATGATGGTAAGATGTTTTTACCTCAAGTAGTTAAAAGTGCTCGTGTAATGAAGCGTGCAGTAGATATATTATCGCCCTATATATCTAAATCAGATATAAAGAGTGTTGGTAAGGTTGTTATAGCTACAGTAAAGGGCGATGTGCATGATATAGGTAAAAATATTGTGTCGATAGTGCTATCATGCAATGGCTTTGAAATTATAGATTTAGGGGTTATGACTCCTCCTGAGCGTATTTTAGATGCCATAAAAGAGCATAACCCAACAATTCTAGCCCTTAGCGGACTTATAACACCATCGCTTGATGAGATGGCATTTGTAGCTGAGATGCTAGAGCGTGAGGGTATCACGATACCAATATTGATAGGTGGTGCTACTACCTCACAGCTACACACTGCTGTAAAGCTAGCTCCTCTATATAGCGGAGTGATTGCACATGCACCCGATGCCTCTTCATGCACTAAACTAGCAATAGATATAACAGGCTCACAAAGTAGCGTTACTGCCTCTGAAATAGCTCTTGCACAGCACCAGTGTCGTGAGGAGTATATCAATGCCAACAGAGATAAAAAGGTGTTGTCGATAGATGCAGCACGCTCAAATAAAGCATTGCTCGATTTTAGTGATATAAAAACGCCAAAGCAGCTAGGGCAAAAGAGCATAGAGGTTGCTATTGAAGATATAATACCATTTATAAACTGGACTCCATTTTTCTCAACATGGAAAATCAGTGGACATATACCAAAGATATTTGATGACCCTAAAAAAGGGGCTGAGGCAAAGATACTATACAACGACTCTTTAGCGATGTTAGAGGTGCTTAAGAAGAGTGTTACATCAAAGGCTAGCTATGCTATATATAAGACAGAGAGTAGCAAAGAAACAATAACTCTTATAGATGGCGATAGGCGCTTAGATATAGACACTGGGCGTAACCTTGATGGTAACTCTACTAGCAACCTATCATTAGCCGATTTTATAGCTCCATTGAATGATTATGTTGGTGTTATGGTAGCATCGATATTTGGCGCAGATGCAGTAGCTGATAGTTATGGTGATGACAGCTACTCGGCTCTACTAGTAAAGATACTATGTGATAGATTGGTTGAGGCGACAGCTGAGTATATACACTATATAATCCGTACTGATGTGTGGGGCTACTCGGTTGAGGAGTTTAACCCACAAGAGGCTATCAAAGGGCGATATGTAGGCATACGTCCAGCATTTGGGTATCCATCACTGCCAAACCACTCTATTAAAGCAGATATATTTAAGTTTATGAATATAACTGAGCAGATAGGAACTACTTTAACAGAGAATTATGCTATGATGCCCGCATCATCTGTATCGGCAATGATATTTAGTAACAAAGATGCCAAATACTTTGCTATTTAGTTTTTTGTATGAAGTTGAGCTGAATATTTAACTTTGTGCTTAACGATTGCTTTTACAAAAACAACTGTTTTTCCTGCCAATTTTGCACCAATGTTACACTAATTTTGCACCAATAACAATTTAACTACACACAATGAAAATAATAGATATAATAAATAACGCCATAGAGAAAAAAGAGTGTCACTTTGCCTTTGAGCTGCTGCCACCACTAAAGGGCGATAACATAACTAAGTTATACTCAACAGTAGATATGCTGAAAAAGTTCAAACCAGCATATATAAACGTAACCTATCACCGTGAGGATGTTAAATATGTAGAGCGTGGTGATGGTCTACTAGAGCGCCGTATAACAAGCAAGCGACCAGGTACTGTTGCTATATCGGCTGCATTAATGGCAAAATATAACATTGAGGTAGTTCCACATATTATATGTGGTGGATTCTCGAAGTCTGATACTGAAGATGCGCTAATAGATTTAAGCTTTTTAGGTATAAACAACATTCTTGCGCTTAGGGGTGATAATCTACGTGGCGAGCGTGTGTTTAAGTCGGTAGATGGTGGTCATAGCTATGCAACAGAGCTAGTAGAACATATCATGGATATGAACAGAGGTGTATATATCGATAATGAGGTAGAGAACACCCACCCAACAGATTTCTGTATTGGTGTGGCAGGTTACCCTGAAAAACACCTAGAGTCACCAAATATAGAGATGGATATTGAGCACCTAAAGCGTAAAGTTGATGGAGGGGCTGCTTACATTATAACACAAATGTTTTTTGATAATAGCCATTACTTTAGGTTTGTAGATCTTTGTAGAGCAGCAGGTATCACCGTGCCAATAATACCAGGGATAAAACCACTGTCTACAAAAAACCAGCTTATGCTCCTACCGCAGGCTTTTCATGTAGATATCCCCGTAGAGCTAGCACGAAAAGCTGAAGCGTGTGCTACAAACAAAGATGTTAGAGAGGTTGGCATTGAGTGGGCTATAAAGCAGTGCGAAGAGCTAAAGGCTAAAGGTGTCCCCGTGATTCATTTTTATACTATGGGTAAGGCAGATAACATTGAGAGGGTGGCTGCTGCTATTTTTTAGGTTATTGCCACTCAGGTAAGCACAAGTATCAAAAAAGGTTGCCCCGAAAATTGAACATGAAGTTCATTTTCGGGGCAACTCTACTCTATACTTTACTGTTTGAAGCCGTTACAAAACTAGAAAAATTCTAAACTGGAGGAGACTGCCTATAAATTGATGAAATGCAAAGAAATGATGCAGCAGTTCGCAATTTATAGTGGTCTCTATTTGTAATCGTTGTAATTGTCATCATTGATATCCCAAATAACATGGCTTGGGTTTGGCTTAGGGTAATTTTTATTTTTAATATATGACTTTACCTCATCTGCCATCTCTTTAGTAACTCTAAGGTGTGCATCAGCATAGTCTGAAACCTTTTTATCTACAGGCTCAAAGAATCCCCAATGTTCAAAAAACTCTGTTAGGTCTAGCTGTGCAGCATCGCAAGCGTGCTTTGCTAGCTCAACTTGACAAGCACCATCATTAATAACACTCTTTGTTGTACCTGGTGGTGTCCACATTGGGTGGTTAGATACACGGAATATTTCATACAAGCGAGGATAAAACCCTTCATCTCCTTGTGCCTTAGTTACATATAAGTATAACTGCCACAAGGCTACTAGTTTACCCCATATATCATAGTCATTGTAGGCAAGAGTCTTACCAGCTACTGCCAATTGATCTTTAGCATTTTGGTAATGGTTTTTATATGATAACCTTGAAGCTCCGCCAATTACCTCTGTTTGAATATATAGAGATTTCATGTTGTTGGTCACCTCTGTCATGCCTACCCATTTAAAGAGCGGGCGCACCTGATTACAGTGTCCTACCTCATGAGCTACACCCCAAATACCCGTATTTGTGTATAGTGTTGATGGGTTTAATATCGCTGACATTGTAGATAATTGGTAGCAAGTACGGTAAGATGTTGCGTACATATACATATCATGATATCCTACATGAAAATACATTCTATTACCAAAATAAGGGCGAATAAGACCTGGCCCCATTCCCATGAAATTCTGCTCTCCTCTAACAACATTATCGTAATAGCCTATGAGTTGTGGACCATTAGAACCTGTAAACTCTCTAAAGCTTTCTGTTGGAAATGTTAAGTGTGAAAACTCTCCAAGAGCATCAAAGTGACGATTTGTAGCAGCGGCTAGCAACCTGTCCCAGTCGCCTGGTTGTGTATGCTTCTTAGAGTCATAATAACCATTAACGTCGCCTGTTGCAAAGTGCATTTTTATACTTGGTAAGCTTTCAGGCTCTTTTGAGTGATATATAACATAAGCTAGCCCACTTCGAAGAGGTACAATTGTATTGATGCCCTCTTTAAGAGCATGATCTTCTTTTTGAGAATATCCATCTACCCCAGTGTCATATAAGTCAAAGATTCTAAGAGATACATTGCTAGTACCAATATTATCATCTACCATAACAGTAAACTCCTCGCCAGCAGTAGTTATCATACCCGTAGGGTTATCTAAAAGGCTATAAGGCGATGTTTTATAAGTTTTATTCTCAACAACTGGATCCATCCACGCCTTAAAGCTCTGTACACGAAACTCGGTATTATATTTATTATTAAACATATATAAAGCTATTGTCCTATAAAAAGAGACATCGCAAGCTTGTATATCCTCAATAGTAACACCAGGTTTAAGAGCACTACAAATTTGATCGGTAAATAAAACAGCTGTAGGGTCGTATTTGTCAGGGTTTAAAGTGTAAAACTCCATCTCTGAGCAAGCTGCAAAACCTGGCTCTTCGCCAACAGTAGCACTAGCACCTGATAGAACCCTAAACATAACCTGGGTAATACCACTTGGTGCTCCTTTTAATGATACTTTTGCTGGATTACTACTACCATTGAAATCATGTGTTAGTAGTTTTGTTAAAGTAGGTTGCTCTTTGGTGGCAATGTGTACCTCAACAACCTTAAAGTTACCATTAATACGTCCGTCGCAACGAGGATAATAGATTATATAATCCATATCTACACTCTCAAAATCGTAGGTTAGATCGATTGGAAAGTAATCAGGTGCAGTATTAGAAAATGGCGATTGATACCTATTGTTGATGTCGTTTTTTATACCATCGTGACTGTTTTTGATAGATAGATCTTCACTTTGAGTGGCTGAAGCTTTTGAGCCTGTTACCTCAATTTTAAAATCACTTTTTATCTCGTCAGGGTTAAAGCTATTTTCATAATCTCCAATAGACTCTTGCTTTACCTTAACCTCAGCTAATGAGGTGCTTTTAACTGCATCATTAAACATGATAGTTGCATCACGTGCAGTGTCTTGGTTGATATCTACTGTATAAGTGTATTCTATTGTAATGCCACCATCTAGCGACCTTGTTTGAGGTGTTATATCTCTAAGCCATGAATCGTTATCAGATATAACAACACTATACTCGATGTTAGCAGTGACTTCAAAACTTAATTTTCCACCCTGTGCAGGTATATCTAAAATTTTATCACTTACTAAAACACCTTTTCCTGTGCCTAGTTGTGTTACAGCAATCTTTTCAGATATGCCCTCGGTGCTAAGTGTTATAATAGTTGTACGAGCATCAATCTCTTTGTTTGGGTCAACAACTATGCTGAGTTGTTTGGCGGCGTCATCATATTTTGCTCTGCACCACAACATATTATTGTTGGTCTCTTGCACTGCAATATCACTATTAGTGTCAATAGTAACTACACGCTCAGCCCCTTGTGAATCAAAAGATAAGCTCTTGTCATCTTCTGCAATTTTCAAATAAGCTGCAGTGTCTGACGGCTGGCTTTCACATGAAATTAAAGAGAAGAGCAATGTTATCATAAATAAAAATCTGAATTTCATAATTTATAATATTAAATTGTGTTAGATAAAAAGGGCTTGGCTAAAATGTGATTAACCAAGCCCATAAAATTGCTTTTTTCTAAGCCCATAAAAATTATAAAGCGTCTGGACTTTGAACATTAAACTCAGCCACCTGTGCATACTCCAAAGTGGTTAAAATATTTTTTGGATTAGCAGTAAGCTTTACATAACGAGCTTTTACAGCAGCAGTAGGTTTGAATCTTTGAGTTTTTACAACGTGTTCTAACTCAAAATCAACAAACTTGCTGAATGTTACATTGTCACTACTAACTTCAATTGTACCGTCAAAGTAACGATTAGCTATATCTCCTGCATCGTGTCGAGGTAGAATAGATATACTGCTTACGGTATATGAAGACTTCATATCGTAAATGATATATGGAGCTTCGTCGGTAGGTGATGTTAACCAAAATGTGTCATCTTTGCCATCAACAGACATCTTTTTCCAGTTGCTAGGACCAACATCAGAAGAGAAAACATAAGTCCATAGAGTTCTATTAAGGCTCTTATGAGCTCCCGCAGTTGTAGAGTATGTTCTGTCGGCTGCTGCTTCGCTCATTGCAACTTTGATAGATTCATCAGTTGGGCAAGCAATGCTCTCTAATGTAGCAGAAAGTTGAAAAGATGCTTCTTGATCGAACTTAGCGTGATCAATAACAATCTCTAATGCGCCTTCGTTAACACCTGGTATCATTGTAACCTTGCCACTGTTAGAAACAGTGTATGACTCAGCAGGTAGGTTTGTCTCAATCTTAAATTGACCTTCAAGAAGCCATTTATTTTCAAAATCAACTTCTACGGGGATAGATATAGTAGATAAACCAGCTTCATCTGCAGCAGGAAGAACATTTGCACCTACTAATTCAACTGATATATTACCATCAACTAGCTTAAAAGAGAATATTCCTGACCTAAATGCCTCAGTTATTTTTGTCGACGACTGAGCAATAGTAATTGGCAACACAAATGGTATTGGTGTATCTTGTGCTTCATAAGCGGCTTTTAGCTTAACCACATCAATAGTGTAAGATACTGTTTTTGATAGGTCGCCCGCCGCCATTGCAACGTCTACTTTTGTAAAGTTGTGACAATCGGCTGGCAAAAGTGCATACCCTGCTGGGATAATGCTGTCTGCTGCTATGTCAAGAGTAAGGGTTGCAGGCTCATCAAAATAACCTGATTTTACAACGCCTACCTCAAATGAGTCTGTTGCACTAATCGACAGCACCTCTTTAACGGTTACCCCCAAAACTGCATGAGGCTGTGCTATGTATACCATTGTAGGTTCCATACCCTCCTCTCGATAGTCTGCCTCGCAAGAGATAAAGAGAACCGATGTAGCCATTAAAAGCGAAAATATATTTTTCATTGTATTTGTCTTTATTAAATTTCTAAATATTACACTCTACTTATTATATCTATATTTACTGATAGAGTTGGCAGAGTGTAAATTATCTATTAGTTACGACCTTACCAGCCGAAGTTTTGAACTAAATCGGTGTTTCTAATTAATTCACTTTGTGCAAATGGGTATAGGTAGTGTTTAAATGTAAATACTCTGCCTTCACGGCTGTCTACACGCTGCCAAAAAGTGTTAGGGTCTTGCTGCTTAGTTTTAAAGTCTGAGTTCTTAGACTGTATATTAAGGCTATAAAAATTACCTGTATTAACAACTTCAGAAATTCTCCATTGGCGAACATCATAGTAGCGAGATGTTTCGAAAGCAAGTTCTACTCTACGCTCGCAACGAATAAGCTCTCTTAGCTCAGCCTTATTTTGAATTTCAGCTGCATAAAGTCCATCTACACCTAGCTCAGGAACACCAGCTCTTCTACGGATACTATTAACCTCTGTAACAGCATCGCTTAACTTATCAGCCTCAACTAGTGCTTCACAGTAGTTAAGATAAACCTCCGCTGCACGTATAATTGGCCAGTTGATCTTAGGGTAAGAAGGGCTACCTTTAGCAAGCGAGGTACTATGATCTAAAAACTTACGTGATAAATAACCTGACCTTGAGTGACCCCCATTTGTTGACGATGCAATACCACCAGCATGAACAGTAGGTTTTACATAACTACCATTCTTTTTGTAGTTTAGTGGGTAGTATGCATTATTTAGGGCTACGTGCATATAAAAACGTGGTTCACGATCTACATACATTTTAGATGTAGTAGCATTCACTCTACAATCTTCATGTACAAATAGTGCAGGGTTTCTGAAGTTTGATGCAAAACCCTCTTCGCTATAGTTAGAACGTGGATCAATAACAGGTTTATCGGTGATTAAATTGCCAATAAGACCATCTCCACCAGACCCTCTTTGGTTCAAGAAGAACTCTTTGCCTCCATAACCTACAATAGGGTAGTATCCATTTTTCATAGCATACGCATCTACTTGCTGCTGTGTAGGAGCAAATCCTCCATAAGTGTTGGCAGCAAAGCAGCTTCGTGGTATTGAGTGTTGGGCATAACTACCTGTTGATATATACATACCCCATATAATCTCTTTGTTGTCACGATCAAAAAATATGTCATGATACGCTTGATATGGATCACCAGCAATAGTATGTAAACCTCTTTTTGCCTCAAGTACTGCATCAATTGCAACCTTACCTGCATCGGCAGCATCTTGCCATTTTTGCTGGTTGTACTCAGGAAATAATCTTACCCCAGCAGAGTTTGTAACGCCTGCATATAGCTCATTGCCGTTAAATAACTCACGAGCAGAATATAGCTTCATACGAGCCAAAATAGATAGTGCAGCAGCTTTGGTAGGCTTGCCTAATTCAGAAGCTACCATGTCGTAATTAATAGGTAGTTGAGCTGCTGTTTCTGTTAGCTCTACAGTGATCCACTCCATACACTCATCCCATGTGTTGCGCTCAAAAGCAAGCTCTGTGCTAGGAAGGTTTGATTCAATAATTCGATCTTTAAGAAGAACAACTGGACCATATTGCTTCATTAACTCACAGTAGAAATATGCTCTTAGAAAACGAGCCTCTACCTTCCATGCCTCAACAGTGTAACCTGGTAGGTCGGGAATATCTTTGGCTTTATCGGCATTTTGTAAAAATATATTTGCTTTTCGTACAGCATCATAGTATCTATCATGGCGTGCACCTCTTGCATTCGAAGGGCTCCAGTCTCCAACATTAACATACCTATTGTGTGAACCGCCATTAGCCCACCAGCCTACAGACTCATCAGAGCCACCTTGCTCGATGGCGTGCTGAGGGTTAAGTGAATTTTCATCTTTAGCATGGTTGATATAATGATATATGTTTTTCAAAAATCCCTCTGTATCAACACGAGTCTGCCATATTTTCTCAAAAGTCATATCTTCGGTCTCAGGCATATCAAGGAACTTTTCGCAAGATGCCATAAGCAACATTATAGGCAAAGCTAGTAATGTATATAAATATTTAATTTTTATTTTCATTATTGTATATTTAAAATTTATAATAATTCAATGTAGTATTAATATGTAATTCTTACTCCTAAATTAACCGATCTGTTAAGAGGGTAGCGAGCTCCTGTACCACCTCCTTGTTCAGGATCCCAAAGCTTAAACCCTGAGAATGTAAGTAGGTTCATGCCTTGCGTGTAGATTGTGAATTTTTGCAGTTGAAGCTTACTTAACACCTTTTTAGGAAGATCATAAGATATCTCTGCACTCTTAAGGCGAAGGTAAGATCTGTCTCGCATCCAGTGTGTAGATTGCTGCGTGTTGTTAGAATTTACACCAAGGGTAGCTTTTGGATATATAGCATTTACATCTTCATTAATACCATCTAACCAGATATTGCCAATTACATTTTGATTGAAACTTTGGCGTTGCTCATCTAGTGTTTGGAAAGGATGCATAGATGCACCACTTAAAAATAGAGAAGAGTTTGTAGCTCCTTGAAAGAATAGGTTAACTGAGAATCCCTTATAGTAAGCTGTTGCGCCAAAACCATACATAACTTCAGGAGTGCCCGAGTAACCAATAGCAACCTTATCATTAGCATCAATTTTACCATCACCATTTATATCTCTATACTTAATATCTCCAGGGCGAACTACCGAGAAGGTGTGAAGAGGGCTAGTGTCAATATCATTTTGATCGGCAAACAGACCTTCAGAAATAAGACCCATAGGTTGGTTTAATGATTTTCCCTCCATATTAAGATACTCATGTGGTTGTGTTGGTATGTCTTTGTCGATAAGAATATTGCGAGAGAAAGAAACATTACCACGAGCAGTAACTGTAACCTCACCTAGCTTCTTTGTGTAGTCGAAAGATGCCTCAAAACCACTGTTTTTCACTTTACCAATATTCGAATAAGGAGCTTTTTCAATACCTGTAATACCAGGTAAAGATGTTCTTTCCATAAAGATACCCTCTCTATACTCATGGAACACCTCTGCTGTAACATTCAGTGAGTTATTCATAAATCCTAAATCGATACCAATATTGCTCTTTGTAGCCTCTTCCCAGCCTACATTTAAACTTGCTTCGTCGCCAATAGCAACTCCACTGCCACCATAGTTGCCACCTGTATCACCAATACCTGGATAACTACCAGCACCTTGGTTAATAGTAGCGTTGTAAACAAAACGTCTGTTACCTCCAATATTATCATTACCTACCTTACCATAACTACCACGGATCTTAATAAGTGAGATAGCAGATGCGTCAACCGACTCCATAAACTTCTCATTAGTAACAACCCAACCAGCAGCAACAGCCGGAAATAGACCAAAACGGTAACCTGGGCTAAAATTCTCAGATCCATTATAACCTACATTCACCTCTGCAAAATAGCGATTTTTGTAGTTGTAGGTAACACGGCCTGCAATACCTTGGTTTTTGTAAGGCATAGCTTTATACTTTTCAGTAGCACCTACATAAGTTTGTACCTTGTGGTTATAAAGGAAAAGAGCTGATATATTGTGTCCTTTTTCAGATTTGTTACTGTAGTTTAATGAACTCTCTAAATATGAAGATTGCATATTTTGATTGGTTCCACGAGCGGTAGCATATCCTAAGTCTACGTCACCAACATGAACCTGCTGAAGGTTAAGCGATCCATCTTCATTATAATGAGTACCACTAGGATCTAACCAATATCTATCTACACTCTTTGTGCGAGTAACAGTATTGTAGTTTTTAGCATCCCACGAGTAGGTAAGTTTAAATATCAATCCTGGTATCGCATCTCCAAACTTTTGAGTTAGATTTACAGATGCCTGAGTTGCATTTTTATATAATTCAGCATAACCAGTATTTACAAGCTCATTATATGGGTTGTTAAATTCGCCTTGCATACCCGACCATGCTAACCAATCACCATCTTTATCTGTATAATATGCTGGGTAAATTAGAGGCGATGCATTAAATGCACTAGACCATACATCGCTTGTGCCACCACCAGGAGAAACTTTTGTTTCAAAAACATTTGAGAGGTTGAAGCTCATTGTGGTTGTAGCTGTTAAATCTACATCTACATTTGCTCTAAAGTTGATTTTGTCGTAGCTAATAGCAGAATCATAAAGAGACATATCATTATTTTTGAATATAGACCCCTCATGATAATAAGAGCCAGATACATAGTAGCGAGCAATTTCACCACCACCCGACACACTAGCATTAACTCTTTGATTAGTAGCTATATCATTAAACAAAGCATCCATCCAGTCAACATTCGGGTATACGTTATGATCACGTCTTGGATCATTTGGGTCCATTGCATATTGATCTAGTGCTGTTTGGCTAAAGAAGTCTGAATTAGTTGTTTGGTTGTACAAATTTGCAAAATCTGTACCGTTTGCCAAATCAGGCATTGCAGTAGGTGCAAGAATACCATGCTCATACTTAAGAGTAATAGATGGTCTACCCTCCTTACCTTTTTTAGTGTTAACAACGATAACACCATTTGCTCCACGTACACCATAAACAGCTGTTGCACTAGCATCTTTAAGAATAGAAAACGACTCAATATCATCTACATCTACAAGGTCTAACGAGCGCTCAATTCCATCAACTAATACTAGAGGTGTGTTTGAAGAGCCAAAGGTAGAGATACCACGAATGTAAAAATCAGCGCCACTTCCTGGTTCACCAGACGATTGCACTGTAACAACTCCAGCCAACTGACCACCAAGAGCAGTTGATAGGTTAGAGCTAGGTAATTTAATATTACTTAGATCAACACTTGTGATAGCGCCAACTACAGACTCTTTTTTCTGAGAACCGTGTGCAACAACTACCACCTTCTCTACTATAAGAGATGATTCTTCTAATTGGATGTTAAGCATTGAGCTTGTTCCAATCAATTTTTTCACTGTCTTGTAACCTACATAAGAGGTTTCAATTTCAGAGTTTGGATTTGTGAATTTTAGAGAGTACTGCCCATCATTGTTAGTTATTGTACTAATGGCTGAGCCAGTGATAAATACAACAACACCAACTAGTGGCTGTCCAGATGAATCTGTAACGACTCCCGATACACTAAGTCGTTCTTGGTCGCTTGCATTGGTGAGTGTTTTGCTGCATTATGGGATGGAAAGAAATTTAACAAAGGTTTTGACTCCTCCTCCTTTAGATGCCCAAGCGGATCCATTGCACGCTAGCAAAATTGCCACCGTGAAAATCATAGTAGATTTTTTCATGATTTGTTAAAGTTTAGGTTAATAAACGTTAGTAATACTTGGTAGTGTTAAGTTTGGTAAAATATATAAATTGTATTTGTCGTTTTTGTTGGGTGTTATATGTTGATGTATATGTGGTAATATGTACATTTATAGTTTGTTATCGATTGTTGGGGTGTTAATGTATATCCTTCTTTTGAGTGTGCTATTAAAAT
>CAMQVM010000014.1 GCA_947038135.1 uncultured Rikenellaceae bacterium | reverse complement strand
AAGCACTAACCATCATGATATCACCAAAATAGTTGAAAGCTAAATCACTGTACATTGCAACAGTTGATGTTTCAAACATCTTCTTACCATCTTTTGACAGCTTAATAACCTTACCGCTTTGAGTTGCATCATTATAAAGACTTATAACACTTTCACCAGTAGTTGCATTTACAGCAATACTACTAACATATCCTTTATCAACATTTGCTGAAAGAGCAGTACCATCATTACGTAGAAGCGAGTAGAATGCATTCTGAGCATCATTTCCTCCAACTAAGATACAAC
The DNA here is from genome assembly GCA_947038135.1 of uncultured Rikenellaceae bacterium. GTDB lineage: Bacteria > Bacteroidota > Bacteroidia > Bacteroidales > Rikenellaceae > CAMQVM01. The sequence goes on along the minus strand of CAMQVM010000014.1, from coordinate 14,039 downwards.
CATCTTCAGATAGCTCTAATTGTGTAAATTTTGTAATAGGAGTAGTTGGGATAACCTGCTTTTGAAACACGATATCACCTTCTTTTCTAATTTTCACAACAGCACCACCGCTTTTTTCGCCTTGACCAACAACAACAACCTCTTGGTTCTTAGTCAACAACATTTTCTCAGCTTTAAACGCTTCGTCAGTAAAGCGAGTGATATAGTAAGGTTTACCAGATTCATCTAAACGTACTACAGAACTTCCTTCATTATTCTCACCAGTGAAAAGAACAAATACATTCTCACCAACACCCTGCTGAACAGTGAAATGGTTACATACAGAACCATAAGGAGCAAAATACTCATAGATGCTTCTATCTATTGCAGATAATTTTGCAATGAACCCTTTGTGATCACCTTTTTTGTCAACACTTCTACCAGAAACAATAAAAGACTGATTGTCTAATAACTGTGCATTAACAAGTGTAGTACCATGAGGTCCAACTTCTGATCTTCTAACAATATTTCCAGTTTTAGAAAGTACTATTACAACACCTCTTACTTGTGCTGGCTGACCTTTGCTTGCCTTAACAGCAACGTAGTCTCCAACAATTAATAATTCATCTGCAGACAATGCAATAAGATTGCTTACAGTGTTAAGTTCATCAGCTTTGAACTCTTTTACAGATACTGGGACACCGTCACGGTTGAGCCATCCTATGATCTTGCGATCATTTTTCTGGGTGGCAAGAACGACATCACCGCTTAAAAAATCACTCTCAACAGATATTATTTCTGTGTTAGAGTTAAAGTTATTGTCATAAACAATAGGCATGTACTGCGCAGAAATGGTTGATGTAACCATGCTAAGCAAAACAAATGCGACAAAGGAGAATAATGATTTCATTGTTTTCATAGATTATGTTATAAATTTATTTGTTGTAATTGTGTTTGTTTTTAACGACTATCTCGACTCTACGGTAACGCTCAAATAGATTGATGATAGCTTGACGATTCGGAATCGGTGCTAACACTGACTGTTTGCGCTCAAGTGATAGAGCCTTATAGTTTATATCTTCTAAAGACATATTTCTCATATGATCCTCTATATCCTGTTTTTCATGATCAGGTATATCGATTACACCACCTCCTTTATATTCAACTGCCGTCTCTGGTAAATATTTTTGGAAATACTTAGCTACTTTCTCAGCACGTTGCAACGAAAGGTGCTTGTTATACTCTCTAGACCCTATTAAATCGGCATAACCAACAATGACAATCTTTTCAATATCTTGAGGGTTCAAACTTTCAAGTAATTCACTAAGCTCTGCCTCAGTTGTTGCAGTTAATTTTCTGCTGTCAAAATCGAAAAAGACTTGGCTTGTTACTGTTTTGTCAATATACTCACGAAGATTAACATCTGAACGTTGCTCTAGTGTGTTGCCTGAAGCCATCTGCTCAACGATATCGAGATTACCACGCATTGCGATATACTCTTTTGAAACTCCAATTGCACCTTCACGTGATAGAGACGTAGGTACATTCATAAGAACAAATATATCATCTCGTCCATTTTCTTGTCTGTCAGAGACAAAAAAGCCATTTCCCTCGTGAAAATAGACCCCAAAGTCATTAAATGCACTGTTCACAGGATAAGGGTAGTGAAAAAGCGTTCCAGGCAAAATTATGTTGTTGCCAAAACTTATACGGTAGTTATCTAAGCCTCCAAAACCTTCGTGACCGTTAGAAGCAAAGAAAAGTGCATCTCCAAATATACGTGGATAAAGCTCGTCTCCCTCTGTATTTACCTGAGTACCTAGGTTAAGAGGTTCATCCCAAGAACTAGTAGCTTCATTCCAATTAGTAATGTAAACATCCATACCTCCATAACCTCCAAGTCGATCAGACGAAAACATTAATGATTTTCCATCATTGAAGAAAGTTGGATGAGCATAAGAGTAAGTTTCGTCAATTGCAGCTATGTCTGTAAACAGAGGCTTGAAAGCACCCCATCTGCCTTTATCATTATCTTGATAAGAAAACAGTAGGTTTGAAGAGAATCCCGAGCCGACAGTAGAAGTGAAAGTCTTCTCGTCACTTCCCTTGTAAGATACGTCAGTAACTACAAGCAGACCACGATCTTTGCTATAAGCCATAGGACCTTGTTGAAGAGGAAGAGGAATGTCATTGAAGACAACATCACTACCAAAAACATCTTTACTTAACTTACGATACCTTGTTTGGTGATATATAATCTTATCATTGGAAGTCAACTCTTCAGAATGACTTTGCGCAAAGAATATTTGTGAATCATACTCACCCATCCAGTAATTGGAATACTTAGAGACTCCATCAAGCTGCCTTACTTTGTAGCTAGAAAGACCACTCTGATAGTAATAACTCTGGTTCGATAACGAATTAAGAGTGTTCATAAAACGCTGGTTTCGGTGGTATGTACCTTTAAATGCGTAATGTCTGATAACCTGCTCGGCGTGCTGGCGTAAGTTGCTACGACGAAGTGCATCTGCGAAAAGATATATATCCTCTAAGCTCAAAATAGTATCAGCATTTTGAAAAATATGATCGTAATGCTTTACAGTCTTTGGCTTATCTTGCAACAAAGAATAAAGGTATGCAATCTTCAACTCCAACTTGTAATATTCTGCGCTTCCCTCTTCAAGATCAGACAACGCTCTTTCATAGTAACGCATTCCCTTGTTATAGTTTCCTTGCATAAAAGAGTTGTCTGCTTTCTTTTCAGACCTACTGACAGACTGTGCGTAACTAGCTGTTGATGAAATTCCAAAAATAGAAAGAACCATCATAATAACTAGGGGAAAAAACTTTCCTTTAATTTTAGATTTTATCATTTGGTTTATATATTAGTTTTATTTATTTATATTATATACGAGATGTATACCGAATTTCGTAGGACCAATCCACACCTTTGTGTCTGTTAAACTATTGTATATATTATCACTTCCTAACTGGTATACATCATGCTGAAGGTGAGCATAGCCCACTCCTAGATTAAAATCTAAACGAAACCTGCGAGATAGGTATATCTTATAACCTATTGTAACACCTGCCGACAGCCCCCAACCAACATAACGACTATTGTCTTCAATAGGGTCTACTTTGTTAAAACCAACATTGTAGTTTGCATACATTGCATACGGTCCTAAGTAGAACCCATCAAACAAATTGTTTGTATGATAATACTTTGGATTAATATAATAGCGTAGGTCTGCACTTGTTTGAAAAGCACGAAGAACACTTTGACTCTTCTTAAACAAATAAGGCATCCACATACCATCTACGTTAATTGCAAACTTATTACCTAATGTTACTTCGACTCCCAAGTTAGGAGTTCCTGCTAAGACAAAAGGTACATTTGTCTTAATTGCTACTTGACCTTGACTTAACATCGGTGTCAGTGTGAATAGTGAGATGAGAATACAATATAAATATTTCATATTATAACTTTTAATTAATTTAATTTAACGTTTATTTATTATTACATTGGTGTTGTTTCGCCATCGATTAGGTCGCCCCAACCTTCGAGAGATATCCCAGTTAATCGCATACCCTTAAATTCAAAGCTTAGCTCTCCTTTACTCTCAAGAAACAAGTTACTTGCATCTTGTGGGCCATCTGGAGTGGTTACTGATGGTACACCATCTGCCACACCATCTCCATCGCTATCTTCACCTAAAAGTGCCTCAGAAAGACGATATGTACCAGTGATATAGCCACCTTTTCCTAAAAATTCAACCTCCAAATCAAAAGAATTTTTAGAACGAGTAACAGAAGATGACCTGTTGTCTAGAAAATCAGGTTGAATTATATGAGATACTCTCTCACCAACAGATCCATTTACAATACTTGTAGAAGTGTGATCCTGCACAGAACCATTTGAAGGAAAATCAATTTTAGTCTCTTTATAATGTCCAGGAGAACCACCATAAAAACCATTAAAACCAAGAGAAGTACCAAGGTTGTAGTAACGTATGTTTGCACCTACAATCTCAGAAGGCATCATCTTAAAAGTCAGATTTACACGACCTTTATGAAGGTATTCTTTTGTCACATCCAAAGTATCAATCCTAGGGTAAATACCTAATGGAAATATACGAGTCGGATGATTAAAAAAACGATAGTCAGAACTTAGCAAATGACGATTGGGGTTGCTTTCATCAGGGGTAGAGGTGATTTTAGTGAGATAAAAATCAGCATCCTGGCTAATTTCTCCTCTATTGGAATCAGAAATACATGTAACAACAGCATCTGAGCCTTGAAGGCTTTTTACTCCAGGAACACTCAACCTAAGCAGGCCTGGCTCATGAGCAGTGCCATCGGCTAGAAAAGCTCTCCGATACAATAATTCACCGTCTGCTCCGTGCAACAACAATGTAATTCCATTCAGCTCTCCCGAAGCAAGCTGGGGAACAAAGAAAATTACGTTAGTCTCGGACCGAAGGTAATCTTTCGTGCAAGAGCCAAAACCTAGGCAAATACAAGCGAGGAGTAAAATGTAAAATTTAATCTTTAAAATCATATAGTCTATTTGTTATATTTGTTAATACTAATAACGTACTTTAGCTTCTTCTCAAACTAAATCGCAATATATAGTTTTTATAAATTTGTTTCTAATCAATTCTGACAATATAAATTATACTGGCACGAACATTGCAATGTATTGAAGTAGGTATTTTATATGTAAATATTCCATATCACTACCAAGCTTCACTTACATATTAAACTAATTATGTTAAGAAGCCACTACTCAGTTACATTACATATAAAACACAAGTACACATATCAAAATTAATAGTATAATTAAATATCTTATCAAACGACAAAGATAGTGTAATTATTTTCATTATTGTTCACAAAAAACACCTTTTTTTTCACATTTACGAATAATGTGCTTTTGTTTAAGGTGTGGAGCATAATTTAGCCTGATAAAAAAGTATCAAATTTTTAGGAGTTTTGTTAAAATAACGTTTACATACTCTATTAAAATGTGTAGGACTTTCAATCCCCACCTCCAACATGAGCTCTTTAACAGTAACACCCGATTGCATTGCTTTACGCTCAATGCGCTTACACTTCTGTTCTAACATCCATTGATAAGCAGAAACTCCAAATTCACTCTTGAATTTCCTCATAAAAACATTCGAACACATATTAGACATCTGTATTAGATCGTCTAACTTTTGACACTGAACATAGTTTTCTAGCACGAAACTTTTAAAAGCTATATTTCTACCTATAATAGGGTAGAAAAATTGTGCTAACTGCTCCTTTGTATAGTACATTCGCAATATTAAAAATAACTCCTGCCTCTTCATCTCTTGAAGGTCATCTCTGCTACCAATTGAGTTTAGGTAATAGCTTAATGAGTTTACAAAGCTAGAGAGCGGAGTATTCATCTTTAAAGGTGTAAAATCGTATTTGATATTCGGCACATGCTCACATAAATGCTCAAAATATTGCCTTGATAATGAACTTACATGAAAATTGCAAGCAGTATACACGACCTTTAGCGGCTCAAGAGCCAACCCATAAACTTCAGATGAAGCAGCAATAAATATTGCATCGCCAGCAGTAAATAATCTATCAACATATTGATTACACGCAAACTTACAACTTCCTTCAATAAAAAAAATAAGTAAGTTATTTGTTAATATCACGCTGTCATCACTCGCTCCTAATGGAAACTCCTTATATATAAAACCATTATTTTCACCTAAAACACCATTAGCTACTACTGCATTAACATTGTCGACAATAATACTCTCTACTATCGTTTGTTTCTTCATACTATTTATATTAAATGTAAATTGTATTCTTCATTCCTAGTTATTCAAATTACTGTCTTTAACTTATGGTCAGTAGCAAAAATGCCATAAGCATAAAAATTTGTTTAATACATTAAAGACTAAATATAAATGACTAGATGTATAAAACACTCATTACACCAATAGAAGTCTTATAATGATATCAAAGATACTACTATTATTTTATATTCCTATTAATATTTACAATTAATTAACCTGACAGCAGCAATAAAGTTTCTAAAACACAATACTTAAGCTAATTAACATGAATTAAAGATGTTTGATATTATAAAAATAAAGTAGCTTACTAACTCTAAATATAGAATTAATTAATATATTACGACATTACAGAGCCTTAAATTAAAACAAATCAACTTAAATAAATATAATAATACCTATCACACTTGCAAAAAGATTAAAATATTACTATATTTGTAATTATTTATGGTTGTAGCTAACTGAACTGATATTAACAAAACAAATAATAGCTTGAAAATCATCAATAATAAGATATAATTTATTATTAGAGACACCTTATATATAGAGAATAAATACACCGCACAAATATGCATGGTATATGTTAATAAATCAAACCTATTAGGCTCTACCATATATAGTAGATCAATGGAAATTTGTACTATGAATATTGTTAATTATGTATTTTTAACACTCTGCTTTTGCACTATTTAAATTAGTTTAACTATTAAATTATATGATATAAAATGAAAAATAGACAAGAAAAATTCACAAAAGAGTTTTTACGATTTGAGGTAAAAAACAAACTTTTTGACATTACTGACTCAAACGGCACAAGAGTATGGGACATCGTACGGCATGAGGTAGGAATCTCGCTGCTCTGGAAGCATCAATTATCAGATGAAAAGCCAAACAATATAACCATAACAACTAGAGTTATAGATAAAATAAAGCGCATTGCAAAATCTATATATCTACTTTGTATCAACAATAAAAAATATGATGTTCTATCAATTACAACTAGCATAAATAAAATTAACGGCGCTCCATGCGACTTTAATCAAGACAGCGCAAGAAAATTATGTACAGGTAAAATATTAACGCTAGAGACAATGATCAATACTAGCGCATACAACAACAGCTATCCTAACAGCAGCAAGAGGTTGTTTTCAAGCATCTATCCTAAGAAGAGTAAAGCTCCTTTTTATGATTACCAGCCTATACTTGATCTTATCGAGTCTGAATTTGGAGTTATATCAATTACAGACTGGCTTCTAAATACTTTACTACACGATTATTATGTAGACAAAAAATTTTATGCTCACCTATTAAAGAGACACAAAATTAAGAAAGTTATGTTGACTCAAAATGGACTTCAAAAGGGACTGTTTGCAGCAGCAGCAGAGTGCGGAGTAAAGGTATATGAGTTTCAGCATGGTGGCGTGAGCAAAAAGAATTTAATATACAGTTACCCACATAATATAAAAGTAGAAAATAAGTCATACCAACCTAATGTTATGTTTAGGTTTGCTGATAAATGGTTTAGCGATTTCTATACACCATTTACAACGGTGACTATTGGTAATGATCACTATTCAAAACAGATAACAACAACAGCAACTGAGCCGAACTCTCTATTGGCAATATCAAAATTTGAATTTGGTGAAGAGCTATCTAACTATATTGCAAAAGCTAGCAAAGAGCGCCCAAACTGGAAAATATATTACAAATTACACCCTAACGAATTTAGCTGCATCAAAAACTACTCTGAGAAGTTTGAAAATCTGACTAATGTTGAACTATTAACAGATGAGAGTAGCATTCATGAGCTTCTTGTAAAATGCCCAGTGATTGTAACGGTACAATCAAGCGTAGTACATAAAGCAATTCAAGCTAAACGAAATGTTATAATAATAGACAGAGGTGAGTTTAATGAAATTACAGCCCCTGGGATATATCATATTGAATCTTCACAAGAGCTTATTGACAGACTTATGTCACCAATGGAAATGGCTGAACGAGTGAGCTATTCTGATAAATTTAATGCTCAGGCATTTGTAGATGTCTTCAACAAATAATAATCACCAATGAGTGATTCAATAATACACCTTATCACAAAAATGGACAGTTATAGTAGATATATATTTAGAGACCTTTGCAAAATAGGCTTCAGAAAAGTAAAAAAGTGTAAAAACTAAAGTTGAAATAATTGCCTTTTCTACTTCTTAATTCAAAAAAATAAATACCCTCTCAAACTACACAACACCCATAATACACAAAAAACAGAATAACTAAATTAGTTGCACAACTAATTTAGTTATTCTGTTGTATATCAAACAATAAAGATTATGAAAAATTAACGGGTAAAGAAGAGAAGGTAATGAACTTGTTTTGGGAACATAGAGAGTTATTCATAAGAGAGTTGCAAAAGCTTCACGACGAGCTACGGCCACATTTCAACACACTATCAACAACTGTTACGTCTAGAGCGAACTAACAAATACCATTAGTTCAAATTAATACATATCATATAATAAAAGAGAGTCGCAAATTTAATTTGCGACTCTCTTTTATTATATGATATTCAGAAACGATAATTACTTAGCAACACGCTCTAACCACTTAACCATAAATAGCATAGTAACCATTGATATCAAACAAGCGACAACAAATATAGACCATGTTGTAGCTAAAGGTATAGTGTCGTAGAATATAGCACCAATAAACAATAACTGATTACCTACTGCAGTAGCACAAAGCCATAATCCCTGCATAATACCTTGAAGGCTTGGAGGTGCAACTTTAGATACGAATGACAAACCTAAAGGCGAGATGAAAAGCTCTGCTATTGTAAGAATGAAATAAGTTATTATAAGAAGTGCAGGTGTAACACTTGGTACATATCCCTCAACCTCAGCAAGCTCTCTAGAGGGTAGGTTTAATGACCCAGCTACCATAACAACAAAAGCTAAAGCAGCGATACCCATACCGATAGCGATCTTTCGTGGTGTAGATGGCTCCATACCCTTGCTACGCAACCAACCAAACACACCCAACACAACAGGTGTAAGAAGCACAACAAATAGAGGGTTGAAAGATTGGAATAACTCAGCACCTGCAAGTTTCACAAAGCCAAGGTCGACAACAAAGCTAGATAGATTAATATAATCACGAGCAAAGAACGTAAGTGTTAAACCGTTTTGATGGAACGAAAACCAAAAGAATATAACGACACCAAACACTGCTAATAGAGCATATATACGCTGAAGTGTATCTGCAGCAACCTCAGCTGAAATAGGTGCACTGTTCTCCTCTCCCTCTTCTGAGGCAATAACTTTTTGTGCTGGATCAGGAAAGCTTTTAGCATTTATAACGTAAACCACTAAAGATATGAGCATTGCGACAATGGCAGCTGAAAAGGCATAATGAAATCCCTCAGTGAACACATTAAGATATTGCTGTGCAAATCCGAAATAATCGCTACCAGTGTAACCTGAAGCTAGAGCAGAATCGATAAATCGTTGATCAACAGGAGCTCCAGCAACAACTTTATTTGCAAGGTCTGGCATAAGTTGATTATAAACAAAGCCTTTCGACTCTAACCACATATTACGAATACCTACCGCAAAAAGAGGAGCAAAAATAGCACCTACATTGATAAACATATAAAACAGCGAGAAGCCTGAGTCACGCATTTTACTATACTTTTCATTGTCATACATCTGACCAACAAGTGCTTGTAAATTACCTTTAAATAATCCATTACCAAATGCTATGATAAACAAAGCAGTAAGAGTAACAACTAAAGTTAAAGTATAATTTTCAGCAGGAATTGGTGTATCACTTGGAATAGCAAGAATTACATAACCTAGTGCCATAAGCACAAGACCTACTAAAATTGTAGCTTTATACTTTTTTGTTAGATCAGCAATTACGCCACCAGCTAAGGCAAGCAGATAGATACCCGCATAAAAGACAGAGTATATCAAACCTACATCTTGATCTTCAAGGTTGAATTTGGTCTGTAAAAATAGCACTAATATAGCCATCATGGTGTAGAAGCCGAAACGCTCTCCCATATTTGCTAATGCTGCGGCAACTAAGCCTTTTGGATGATTTTTAAACATAAAATTGAATTTGAATTATTGTAATTAGTTAATTATTAGTTACTTCGTAATTATAACCATACAAAAGTAGTAAAAAATAATTGAAAATCAATAATAAAAGTGATAATTTAACACAAAAGTAGCAAAATGTACATATTCACTAGTCATAAGATTGACAAATTTGATTTTTTTTAGCAGAATAATTTGCAAAATCAATATTTTATTTCTAATTTTATGAAATATTATCAAGATATGTTAGTTTTGGATTACATAATACAACATGCAAAACTGACACTAAAGATAAAGCTACATCAATTACTATTATTAATGTTATTTAAATTTGCGTTATGATTACAAACAAGACACTGCCAATCATCAAGCTAGATGAGTGGCTTATTCCCTCAGAAGAGTCATTGCAGAGGAGGTACAACGAATACATCGAGCGTTTAAGTAGTATTGAAAGTAGTAGCGGTTCACTATTGAACTATGCCAATGCACACCTATTTTATGGTTTCAACTACGACCCTATACAAAAGGGGTGGTGGTTTAGAGAGTGGCTTCCTAATGCTATAGAGGCATTTGTATATGGCGATTTTAACAACTGGAACCGCACGCAGTACAAATTGACCCGTGTAGGTGAAAATGTAGAGATCTTTTTTGCAGATGCAGAGCATGGAACTAAGATAGAGCATGAAGGGCTCTACAAAATGTATGTTCACGGAGATAATGGCTTTTATGAGCGCATACCTGCATATGCCAAACGTGTAGTAGAAGATGTATTAACACACAATTTTTCAGCACAAATATGGAACCCTGAAAAGGAGTATAAGTGGGAGGATAAAAAGTTCAAGACATCATCTATAAAGCACCCTATAATATATGAGGCGCACATAGGAATGGCTACCGAGCAAGAACGAGTGGGTTTATATCGTAAATTCACCCGTGACATGATACCAAAAATAAAAAAGCTAGGCTACAACACTATACAACTAATGGCGATAGCCGAACACCCATATTATGGTAGCTTTGGATACCATGTATCAAACTTTTTTGCTCCATCATCACGCTACGGCACCCCTGAGGAGCTTAAAGCACTTATTGACACGGCTCACCAAAGTGGACTTGCGGTAATATTAGATACAGTACACTCGCATTATATTAAAAATTTCAACGAGGGGCTAAACGAGCTAGACGGCTCTCCAAACCACTACTCTCCAGCAGGCGAGAGGGGCAACCAGCCATACTGGGACTCTAAAACATTTGATTATGGAAAAGTAGGGGTAGAACATTTCTTACTATCTAATATTAAATATTGGATGGAGCAGTATCATTTTGATGGCTTCCGCTTTGATGGTGTAACATCGATGTTATATCACCACCACGGCTACACTGACCTAAAAGGCAGAGATCTATTTTTTGGTGATGAGGTAAATGAGGCAGGCATTAAATATTTAACCTTAGCAAACACGTTAATACACACGATCAACAAATCAGCAATATCAATAGCTGAAGATGTTAGCGGAATGCCAACAGTAACAGTATCTACCGAAGATGGTGGCATGGGTTTCGATTATAGGTTAGCTATGAATGCACCTGACTTCTGGATCGACTACATTGAGAATCTTCCAGATGAAGATTGGAATATATGGGATATGTGGGAGCAGATGACAAATAGACTCCCTCACGTTAAGACCATTGGTTACGCAGAGTCGCACGACCAGGCAATGGTAGGCGATAAAACTATTGCATTTAGGCTGATGGATAGAGATATGTACTGCAATATGCACCAAGGCAGCCATAGCATAGTAATTGACAGAGGTATTGCTATACACAAAATGATACGTCTATTTACACTTACAACAGCTGGCACTGGCTACCTTAACTTTATGGGAAATGAGTTTGGACACCCTGAGTGGATCGATTTTCCACGTGAGGGCAACGGATACAGCTATGAGCATGCACGCCGCCAATGGTCGCTTGTAGAGGATAAAAACCTTAGATACAAGCAGCTAGAGAGCTTCGACACTGCCATGCTTAAGGTAATAACAAAAAACAATGTTTTTGATGATACCTACCCATATATTCACCTTATGGATGAGGAGAACAAAACTATGGTATTTACTCGAGGCGACCTCTTATTTATCTTCAACTGGGACTTTACCAGCTCAATAGCAAATTATATAATTCCTGTATCATGTGAGGGAGAGTATGAAATTGCGCTTGATGCCGACAGTTCAAAGTATGGAGGATTTGAGCGTATAGACCCAAAGAGCCAATACTTTTCACGCATAGAGATGGGCGATGATGGCGAAGAGCGACACTATATAAGTGTATATAACGTCAGCCGCAATGTGCTAGTATTAAAACTTATTAATAAAAAATAGCAAACGTTATACATAAATTAATAGACAAAAGAGAGCCCTATATCAATATTAGGGCTCTCTTTGTACCTTAACTTGATAAAAGCCTATTTAAATTGTATAAAATATTGTATTGTTAAAAAATATTTAATTAAATTTGTAAGAATATCAATAATATAACAATAAAATAACAACAATTATGAAAAATGTATTTATCATTGTAGCAGTAATAATTTTAACTAGCTGCGCATCAATACCACAATCAACACTCTCTTTAAGCATGAAGCTAGAGCAGCAGATGCAGGCACTGAAGATTGCTAACGAGGGGATAATAAACACAACATTTGACGAGAAAGAGAGAAGAATGCTCACCTATTTAGACGAGGTTTTATTTCCTAAATACCTTGAAGATATTTTCAAAGACGCAGAGGTAGACGAAATTTGGCAAGAAATGGTAGAAAGCTCAGATTTAGCATATAGATACAAGGTGACAGTATGGCTAAATAGCCAGATTCACAATAAATACCTCAGGACTAAAGATTCACTTTTGATACCTATTCAAAACGAGCGCAAACTTGTATTATCAACATTTAACAAAGAATTTAACTCAGCTATAAGAATGAATGGTACAATAACAAGAAACATAGCATCAGTTAAAGAAATAGATGAAATATACGAAAAGCACGCTTCAAAATTTATTAACTTAAACAGGCTTGACTCAATAGTTACTACAACAATGCACCGCATAGATAACGGATTAGATAGCACACAAAAGGTTACTGACTTATATAATAACAACAAACAAAAAATAGATAACACAATTAATAAAACCAAGTAATTATGAAAGAATTAGATGATTCAATTTTTGACCGAGCGTCAGAGAAAGCAATGAACAAAGCTTTAGCACAAACATTAAAAGAGAGAGTAGATGCCATGGGTATAGACACCTATTCGTTAATTATGGAACAGCTAAAACAGAGCATAATAGACACTGAAGAAGTAGCTGCTTTAGAGCAAGAGGTAAATGAAGCAACAGATAAAAATGCAGTGATATTAAATGTACTCAACAAGGGCGGAGCAATGGCAAAAGCATTAAATGAAGCTATAAAAAATATTTAATTACGCAACATCTAATTTATATCAATAATTTATATTACATTTGTAAATTATAATTAAATAAAAAAGATGAAACAGAGAAGAATCACCGAGCAAGACTACATTAAGGCAAACCGCAAAGCGAGCCGTGAAGAGGAAATTGCACAGCACGGAAAGCCAGTTAATCGTGGCGGGGTACGCAAGTCAAAGAAAAAATATGATCGTAACAGCGAAAAGGCAACCCTTAAAAGGTTGCCTTTTTTGTATTTAGGAAGTGTTGCAAAATCAGGATGATTATTAATTAATAAATTTGCATCATAAAGCAAAAGTAGTTATATTTGCATACAAAAAGATAATATATCTGAAAGGCAATTAAATGATTGTTTACAGCTGCAAAAATGATGATAGATATTATCTAGGATATACCACATTCACAAATCATAATATTAAAATGTTAAAAAAAGATAAGAATCGTTATACAAAAGAGATTATAGACATCACAGACATTGTTGATACGTTTATCAGTAATGACTTCTACGATGATTTAGATGATGATGACTTCGATGATGATGATGATGACTATTTCGATGATGATGATGACGATGATGACTATTTCGATGATGATGACTATGACGACGGTGACGACGATGACTTAGTTGATATCTTAAACGAGTTAG
>CAMQVM010000013.1 GCA_947038135.1 uncultured Rikenellaceae bacterium | reverse complement strand
TTGTAACTCTTCAGCACGCTCAATTGCGCCTTTCATACCTTTAGCTTTATCGGTAAGCACTAGCTCAGCCCCTAACATAGATAGTATTTTGCGCCTCTCAATAGACATACTTTCAGGCATGGTAAGAACCAACTTTAGGTCAAATGCCGCTGCAACCATAGCCAAACCTATCCCAGTATTACCACTTGTAGGCTCTATTATAATAGAATCTTTATTGATAGTTCCTGCAATTAAAGCAGACTCAATCATTGACAACGCTACCCTATCTTTTACACTCGAACACGGATTAAAACTCTCTAGCTTAGCAAATATAGATGATGTTAAGCCCTGTTTATTTTTATATTTATCAATTTTCAGCATAGGAGTATTACCTATAAGCTCAGTAATTGATGTTGCAACTTTATTTTTCATTAACTTTTAATTTTAAGGAGTGTTGAGATATTTTTGAATTAGGAGCAACATCATTAGTCACCCAAGTGTTGCCTCCAATAACAGCACCTTTACCAATAGTAATACGACCTAGAATAGAGGCGTTAGAGTATATAGTAACCCCGTCTTCAATAATTGGATGTCGTGGTGTATTTATAGGATTACCACTATCATCAAGCTTAAAGCTACGTGCTCCGAGCGTGACACCTTGATAGAGCTTTACTCGCTCGCCTATAATACACGTTTCGCCTATAACAACTCCCGTGCCATGATCAATAACGAAGTAGTCGGCTATTTGCGCTGCAGGATGTATATCTATACCTGTTTTAGAGTGTGCCATCTCGGTTATTATACGAGGCAATAGTGGCACCTCAAGCTTAACTAGCTCATGTGCTATACGATAGTGAGTCATGGCAATGATAGATGGATAACAGAAAAGTATCTCACCATGGCTTCGGGCTGCAGGATCAGCATCAAACATGGCCTCTATATCGGTAAAAAGTGACCTTTTAACCGATGGTATTGACTTAACAAACTCAATGGCTATATTTGCCCCATCACCAGCAACAGACTCACTAAACAACAACGCTTTATCAACTTGCACTGAAAGTATATTGATAATATTTTCGAGATCTATAGATAGGTGATTTTTAAGCAGATGGCTATTATCTGTTGAACTACCAAAAAAACAAGGAAACACAACTTTATTAACAAGCTCAACAAACTCTTTAAGTTTTTCAATATTTGGGAGGTTGCAACTACTTTGAAGATGTATGTTTCCATCTTCATGAGATAGATCATTTGCTGTATTTTCGATTGCAGATGCAATAATTTTGTTCATATTTTAAAATTAAATTGATGGGTAAAATGCTTATTTAAATAATAAAAGTATAAAATATTTTATTAATAACGATATTTTTTTTAACTTTGATTAATTATTAGCCTTGAAAAAAGGCTGCAATAACCAAAACATGACAACTAATTATATAGATATTATGGAAAGAAATGATTCAGAATTTTTTTTAGTAGGATGCTACCAAAGCTTGCATGAAGCTGTTGTTATCAATACTCTTCTAGGAGCTAAAGGCATTAATACTCAAATTATTGACCAAGGAATGAGTGATATATATCCTATATTTAACAGCAATTTAATGGTTAGGGTTATAGCAAATAGTAGCGATAAAGAGAAGATTGAAACCATCTTAAATTCTAAGGTAGATTTAGAAGATTTTAAAGAGGAGAGCGAGTAGAAATTTTTATTTTTTATAATTATATAGAGTGAAATTCCAATTTATTTTTTAACTTTGTAGTAGGTATAAAACAAAAGAGAGACTTTTCTTACAACTACAACCACCTTATCAGAGGCTTTTACACTAAAGTTAAGTATACAATATACTAATATAAATATTATTACAAATTGGGTCTAAATTAAATGACCACAAATAGATATTATCGTGAAATTACTAGAAACAATCAAAGCAAAAGCTCAGAAAAATAAAATGAGCATTGTTTTGCCAGAGGGAACAGAGGAGAGAACTCTACGTGCCGCAAACATTTGTATAGAAGAGGGTTTATCAAACATCATTCTTATTGGACCAAAAGAGGAGATTACAACTAAAGCTATTGAATGGAATTTAACTTCTATTACGAAAGCTACGATTGTAGACCCTTTGAACAACCCTAAGAAAGATGAATATGTAGATTTAATGCTTAAGATCAGAGAGGCTAAAGGCTTAACCCGTGAAAAGGCAGAGGAGCTAATCAAAGACCCACTATTTTTATCAGTATTAATGATCAAAAATGGTGATGCAGATGGTGAAGTAGCTGGTGCAGACAACTCTACTGGTGATGTTTTGCGTCCTGCGTTTCAGTATGTAAAGACAAAACCAGGGGTATCGGTAGTATCGGGAGCATTTTTAATGGACGTACCATCACATTTTGGTGAAGATGGACTTATGTTATTTGCTGATTGCGCTGTTCACCCTAACCCTACTGCTGCTGAGCTTGCTGAGATAGCTGTTGAGACTGGTCGTACTGCTAGAGTAATTGCTGGTATCGAGCCACGTATTGCAATGTTAAGCTTTTCAACTAAAGGATCTGCAAAGCACGAAATGGTAGATAAGGTAGCACAAGCAACAAAAATAGCACAAGAGCTTGACCCAACACTAGCAATAGATGGCGAGCTTCAAGCTGACGCTGCAATTATTCCAGGTATCGGTAGCAAAAAAGCACCTGATAGCAAGATCGCAGGACGTGCTAACGTGCTTGTATTTCCTACATTAGAGGTTGGTAATATTGCGTATAAGCTAGTACAACGCCTTGCAGGATGTGATGCTATTGGTCCTATTCTTCAAGGTATGGCAGCTCCTATAAACGACCTTTCAAGAGGATGTTCAGTGAGCGATATTGTAAACCTTGTAGCTATTACAGCGTGTCAAGCACAGGCTTATAAAAATTAAGAGAACAAAAAAGTAACAATAGTACAAAAAACATAAAAGATATAATAATATGATAATTCTAGTTTTAAATTGTGGTAGCTCATCTATTAAATATCAAGTAATTGATATGGAGGGTACTACAAACAACCTTTTAGCAAAGGGACAAGTTGAGCGTGTAGGTCTTACAGACGGTACACTAACTCATAAGCCAGTAGGTAAAGATGTATACAAAACTGTAAAGGATATTCCTGATCATACAGTAGGAATCAACATGATTCTTAATATGATTGTAGACCCTACACATGGTGTACTTAACTCATTTGCTGACATCGAGGCGGTAGGTCATAGAGTTGCTCATGGTGGTGAGTACTTCACTGATAGTGCAATTGTAAACGATGATGTTAAGAAGAAGATAGAGAGCTGTATTGAGCTTGCTCCTCTTCATAACCCTGCAAACCTTAAAGGTATACTTGCAATAGAAGGTCTTTTACCAACTATTCAGCAGGTAGCAGCATTTGATACTTCTTTTCACCAAACAATGCCAAAAGAGAACTTTATCTACGCAATACCTTATAAGTATTATAAAGAGATGCGTATCCGTAAATATGGTTTTCACGGTACAAGTCACAAATATGTAGCTAAAAAGGCGTGTAAAGCTTACGGTTTTGACCTTGAAAACTCTAAGTTAATCACTTGCCACTTAGGTAATGGTGGATCTATCACCGCTGTATTAAACGGTAAATCTATCGATACATCAATGGGCTTTACTCCAGTAGACGGCTTGATGATGGGTACTCGTTGTGGAGATATCGACCCTAGTGTATTATTATATATCGCTGAAAAAGAGGGTGTAGGCTTAAATTCTATAAACAACCTTATTAACAAGGAGTCTGGTTTAATTGGAGTAGGTGGTATATCTTCAGATATGCGTGACAATGTAGATGCTGCACTAGCAGGTGACAAACAAGCACAACTTGCTCTTAGCATATACAACTCACGTGTTAAGAAATATATCGGACAATATGCTGCTATCATGGGTGGTGTAGATATGATTATCTTTACTGGTGGTGTTGGTGAGCACGATTGGGATGTTCGTTATGGCGCATGTACAGGATTAGAGTATATGGGTATCGAGATAAACAAGCAAGTTAATGATGATGCTTGGGGTATCGACACTGAGATATCTACACCAAACTCAAAAGTTAAAGTTGTAGTTACTCTAACTAATGAAGAGTATGTAATAGCTAGCGACACTTACCGCCTGCTGCGACCTACAAAATGTGACTAATAATAGTAAATAATATTGACTCAAAATTTGAAATATAATTTTGAGTCAATTTTTCATAAAAGGGCAAGAGATGATTACAAAATTAGAGTATTTGATAAAAGCAGCTAAAGAGCATGGCAAGAAACGCCTTGTAGCTGTGTATGCCAATGATATACACACTATATCGGCTATTGACAGTGCAGTGAAGCATGATGTAGTAGAGGCTACTCTTATTGGAAATAGAGATGTAATAATAGATGTTTGTAAAACAAACAATATAGATCATACTCACTTTAACATTGTAAATGCAAAAGATGCTGTTCAATCAGCTAAGGCTGCAACAAAAATGATACGTGAAAAAGGTGCTGATATCTTGATGAAAGGAAGCTGCTCAACAGATATATACATGAGGGCTATACTTTCAAAAGAAGAGGGACTGGTAGGCTTTAAGAGCGTTATTAGCCACATAGCAATACTAGAGATACCAACCTATCATAAACTACTTGTTGTAACAGATGTAGCAGTGATACCAGCCCCAACTCTTAACGAGAAGGTAATGTTGACAAAGTATGCTATATCGGTATGTAAATCTATGGGCATAGAGCTACCTAAAATAGCACTAATAGCTCCAACAGAACAAGTGCTACCAAAAATTCAGTCGTGTGTAGATGCAGCACTGATAGCAAAAATGGCCGATAGAGGACAAATAAGCGGTGCAATTATAGATGGACCACTAGCGGTAGATGTTGCCATAGATAAAGAGGCGGCAGAGCTGAAAGGGCTACACTCGCCTATTGATGCAGATGCAGATGCACTGATTTTTCCTTCAATTGAGTCGGCAAACGCATTTTTCAAATGTGCCACAAAGCTATGTAAAGCAGAGCTAGCAGGAGTTGTAGTAGGAGCAAGCGCACCATGTGTACTTACCTCACGTGGAGATAGCGAACAGACAAAAATATACTCAATAGCACTAGCTGTACTTCAATGTAAGTAACATTAAGCAATGTAAGTAATGAGTAGTGTAAGTAATACAAGCAATGTAAGTAATGAGTAATGTAAGTGGTGTAAGTAATGGTGTGATGGAGTAAAACTACATAATCATTCAACACATTAAATTTAATAGATTAATTTTCTGAAGTTGTACTATTTATTTTTGCATAACACAATATTAGCATCTAAAAACAAAACAATGAAACCGATTATTTTAGTAATAAATCCAGGTTCAACAACAACAAAGATAGCACTTTATGAAGGTGAGAAGCTATTATTTGATAAAAATATAATACACTCCGACGACGAACTATCAGAGTATGGAGATGTAATGAAACAAGAAAAATTTCGTAGAGATTTAATCATTGGCGAAATAAACAAGAGCGGTATAACACTAAACGATATATCACTGGTTATAGGTCGAGGAGGTTTAGTAAAGGCTATTCCATCTGGTGTATATGAAGTTAATAGCGCCATGAAAAAAGACCTTGAGGTGGGTGTTAACGGTGTGCACGCCTCAAATTTGGGTGGATTGATAGCAGCATCTATAGCTGAAGAGGTTGGGGTGAAAGCATATATTGCCGACCCTGTTGTCGTAGATGAGATGAGTGAAATAGCTCATATTTCGGGTCACCCACTATTTCCACGAAAAAGCATATTTCATGCACTGAACCAGAAAGCAGTGAGCAGATCATACGCTCATAAGATAGGTAGAGAGTATGAAGACTTAAACCTTATTGTTGCCCACTTAGGGGGCGGGGTTTCAGTTGGTGCGCACAAGCAAGGATTAGTGGTAGATGTAAATAATGCACTACTAGGAGATGGTCCTTTTTCATGTGATAGATGTGGATCTATAGCAGCGGCAGATGCAATAAATTTAGCTTTTTCGGGTAGATATACTCACGAAGAGCTAAAAAAGATGATTACTGGCGCTGGTGGATTTTTAGCTCACCTCGGAACAAACAATGTAAAAGATATAGAAGAGATAGCAAGCAGCGGAGATACCGAATATAAACTAATAGTAGACGCTTTTATATATAATATAGCAAAAGAAATTGGCGCAATGTCAACAGTACTAGAGGGAAAGGTCGATGCAATAATCTTAACTGGCGGAATTGCTCACAATAAATATATATGCGAAAAGATCTCAAATCACACAAATTGGATAGCTGAAATTGATATTCATGCGGGCGAAGATGAGCTATATGCACTAGCAAAAAATGGATTATTAGTCTTAGAAGATAAAATAATACCTAAGATATATTGTTAAATAAAAATATATTTTGTAAATTTGCAGCGTGTTAATATTTTACCAATGTAAAACATGAGGTAGGCAAACACAATTTACACAACATAGAACTAGAAATAAGTTTTTAAACTAAAATTACAGAAAAAATGAGTCAAACAAAATTCCCTGCTGGTGTAATCACTGGTGAAACAGTACAAGAGCTTTTTGCTTATGCAAGAGAAAAAGGATTTGCAATTCCTGCGGTAAACGTAACAGGAACAGATACTATCAATGCAGTTTTAGAGACAGCAAAGGCAGTTAACTCTCCTATTATTATTCAACTATCTAACGGTGGTGCTTCTTTCTACGCTGGTAAGAGCCTAAGCAATGATGGTCAGAAGTCAGCTATCACTGGTGCAGTATCTGCTGCTCTTCATGTTCATACAGTAGCAGAGTCTTATGGTGTACCTGTAATTTTACATACAGACCATGCAGCTAAAAAGCTTCTTCCTTGGATTGATGGACTTCTTGATGCAAGTGAAAAGCATTTCGCTTCAACAGGTAAGCCACTATTCAGTTCACACATGATCGACCTTTCTGAGGAGTCACTTGAAGATAACATCGCAATTTGTAAAAGCTACCTTACTCGCATGGCGAAAATGGGTATGACTTTAGAGATTGAGCTAGGTATCACTGGTGGCGAAGAGGATGGTGTTGATAACTCAAACATCGATATCTCTAAGCTTTACACTCAGCCTGAAGATGTAGCTTACGCTTACAAAGAGCTTTCTTCTGTTAGCCCTAACTTCACTATTGCTGCTTCTTTCGGTAATGTACATGGTGTATACAAGTCAGGTAACGTAGTACTTAGCCCAGAAATCCTTGATGCTTCTCAAAAATTCATTGAGACTAACCTTGGAACAGCAGCTAAGCCAGTAAACTTTGTATTTCACGGTGGTTCAGGATCTGAGCCAGCTAAGATTCAAGAGTCTATCGGTTATGGTGTAATCAAGATGAACCTTGATACAGATATGCAATGGGCATTCTGGAACGGTATCCGTACTTTCTATATCAGCAAAGAGGCATACCTACAAACTCAGCTTGGTAACCCAGAAGGTGATGATGTTCCTAATAAGAAATTCTACGACCCACGTGTATGGTTACGCAAAGGTGAGGAGTCTGTTGTAGAGCGTCTAAAAGTATCTTACAAAGATCTTAACTGTATCGACGTACTATAAATTTAACTAGCTGCAAGAGGGTGCATAGCGCTCTCTTACAGCTTATTTTGAATATAAATTACAATTAAAAGACTGTTTGAATTTCTTATAGAAATACTTGCAGTTTTTTACGGTGTTACGTAAGTAGCACTAATATAATAAGACGAAATGAAACAATCAATAGCAATTTTAACAGGTGGTGGTCCTGCTCCAGGCATGAACACTGTAGTAGCAAGTGTTGCAAAGACTTTTCTTAAAAAGGGTTACCGTGTAATTGGTCTTCATGAAGGCTATACAGGTCTTTTTTCTAAAAACCCTCGTACCGAAGATATCGATTTCACTCTTGCAGATGATATGTTTAACAGAGGAGGTTCTCACCTTAAGATGAGCCGCTTCAAGCCAACAGATTCAAACTTTGCAAACGACTTCAACCTAGATTTCTTTATTGACAACAACATCAAGTTATTAGTAACTGTTGGTGGTGACGATACTGCATCTACGGCAAATCGTATCGCTAAGTTCCTTGCAGATAACAAGCACAAGGTAGCAAACATACACGTACCTAAAACAATAGATAACGACCTTCCTCTTCCTGCTGGATCTCCAACTTTTGGATACCAGTCTGCGAAAAACCAAGGTACTATAATTGGACGTACTGTATATTGTGACGCACGCACTAGTGAAAACTGGTTTATCGTTGCAGCTATGGGTCGTTCAGCTGGTCACCTTGCCTTTGGTATCGGTACAGCTTGTCACTACCCTATGATTGTAATACCTGAGATGTTTAACAAAACAGAGATCACAGTAGATAAAATTGTAAGCCTTGTGGTATCAGCTATCGTTAAGCGCAAAATTATGGGTATGAACTACGGAGCTGCAATAATCTCTGAGGGCGTATTCCATGAGCTTTCTGATGCAGAGATCAAGAAGTCTGGTGTAAACTTTACTTACGACGATCATGGTCACCCAGAGCTAGGTAAGGTGTCTAAGGCACACGTATTTAACGAAATGGTTGAGAACAAGCTTACAGAGCTAGGTGTTAAGGTTAAAAGTCGTCCAGTAGAGATTGGTTACGAGGTACGTTGCCACACTCCTATTGCTTCGGACTTAGTATATTGCACACACTTAGGTATGGGCGTATATACTCTATTCAGCCAAGGAATTACAGGATGTATGGTATATGTTAATGCTGAGGGCGATGTGTCTCCACTATATCTTAAAGACCTTCAAGATGAGAAGACAGGTAAAATTGCACCACGCCTAGTTGACATCAACTCTACAAAGGTTAACTCTGTAATTGATAATATATTAAGCTTTATCACTGAGGAAGATTACGCTGCTGCTAAGGCATTCGTAGCAAACCCAGAGGCTCTTGATTTCAAGAAGATATTAAACTGGTAATAGAGCATAAAAGATGATTGTACAATCATCTAAAACATAAACTATGATGTAGATGATATCTACATCATAGTACTGAAAAAACAGATAAATAACTCTTTTAAAGCGATGCACTAAATAATAAGACCACCATTATATACACAGGTGGAGCTAGCAACAAAAGAAAAATAATATAGTATGATAGAAAAACAGAGAACCATAGCTAAAGAGATCTCTTTTAGTGGCAAAGGGCTACACACTGGTTTAAATGTAAATATGACAGTTAAACCTCAGAGTGATAATTTTGGTATTAAATTTTGTCGAGTAGACCTAGAAGATGCACCATGTATTGCTGCTCTTGCTGAGAATGTAGTTGACACCTCACGTGGAACAACAATTGGCAATGCTAAAGGAGACAAGATATCAACAATAGAGCATCTTATGGCTGCATTATACTCATGCGAAATAGATAATGCTTTAGTAGAGATTGATGCGGCAGAGGTTCCTATAATGAATGGTTCGGCATCTGAATATGTAGCTAGCATAAAAGAGGCAGGCACTACGGAGCTTGAGTCAGACAGAGTATATTTTAACATCGAAGAGAAGGTTGTATATGAAGATATTGACAGAGGCGTGAAGATTGAAATATACCCTGACGATAAGTTTACAGCTTCAATAAATATTGATTTCAACTCAACAGTAGTAGGACGACAGTTTGCCGAGTATACATCTAACGAGCAGTTTTGCGAAGAGATAGCTTCATGCAGAACATTCGTTTTTCTGCATGAAATAATGCCACTTATTAATGGTGGTCTTATTAAAGGAGGTGATATAGACAATGCTATTGTAATAGTTGAAAAACCTCTACCTAATGATGAGTTAGAGAAGATACGTGAGATATTCAACAAAAAAAACCTATCAGTATGCGAGAGCGGCTACCTTTCAAACATCGATATTTCAAACGATAATGAGGTGGCACGTCACAAGCTACTTGACCTTATTGGCGACCTAGCACTACTAGGGCAACGTATTAAAGGTAGAGTTTTTGCTACACGACCTGGGCATAAATCAAATACTGAGATTGGTAAAATCATCAGAAAGACAATTAAGAAAAGTAGTTCAAAACCAAAATTCAAGTATGATATAAATAAGACTCCTATTTATGATATCAACCAGATAAAGAGCATTTTGCCACACCGCCCACCATTTTTGTTGATAGATAAGATTATTCATATTGATAATAAAAGCGTTGTAGGCATTAAAAACGTCACTATGAATGAGCCATTTTTTGTTGGTCACTTCCCTAACGAACCAGTAATGCCAGGAGTTTTACAGCTTGAGGCTATGGCGCAGTGTGGAGGTATATTAGCACTTCATGGTATAGAGGATCCTGAGCTATACTCTACCTATTTTGCACGCATTGATGCTGTAAAATTTAAACGTAAGGTGGTTCCAGGAGATACTTTGATGTTTGTACTAGAGCTTACAGAACCAATCCGCCGAGGAATGGTTATGATGAGTGCAAAGAGCTATGTTGGAGACAGTTTGGCTTGCGAAGCACTGCTAGTAGCACAGGTTGCTAAGACAAAGTAATATATAGAAGCATAATAAGAACGTAAATTATAATTTACATATACCATTATTAATGATTAGTAATCTTGCATATATTCACCCCGATGCAAAAGTCGGGAAAATGTCACCATAGGTCCATTTGCTTATATTGCAGCAGATGTAGTAATAGGAGATGACTCCGATATTCACACACACGCAGTAATATTAGATGGTGCACGCCTAGGGACAAAGTGTACTATACATTCAGGAGCTGTTATTGCAGGTGTTCCACAAGACCTAAAATTCAAGGGAGAGTACTCTCTAGCTATTTTAGGAGATGGCACAACTGTAAGAGAATGCGCCACTGTAAATAGAGGTTCAGAGAGCAAAGGAAAAACAGTAATTGGTAAGAACTGTTTAATCATGGCTTATGCGCACGTAGCACACGACTGTAACCTTGGTGATCATGTGATATTAGTAAATAATGTATCACTTGCAGGAGAGGTAGAGATTAATGATTGGGCTATCCTTGGGGGTCATGCAGCAGTGCATCAGTTTGTAAAGATTGGTGAGCACGCAATGATCAGTGGGGGCACACTTGTAAGCAAAGATGTACCTCCCTACGTAAAGGCAGCACACACACCAATGTCGTATGTAGGCTCGAACTTCATAGGTCTTAGGCGACGTAATTTCACCCCTGAACAGATAGACCATATTCACACTATCTTTAAGGTGTTGTTTCAGAGCGGACACAACTACACAAATGCGTGTAATATTGCAGAAGAGACTATTGAATACTCACGAGAGCGTGATCTTATAATTGACTTTATTCGTACATCGAAAAGAGGTATATTAAAACCGCATAATCCTAACACAAAATCTGAAGAGTAATAGTTTAGCTATAAACTAATACGAAAAGTTCTTTAGCCGATTATAAAGCAAAAAGTATAGTAAGTAGAGAGATGCAAAGATAAAATATCATTTATGTATCTCTATTTATGTATTTAATTGTAACATGATTTACAATAATGAATTTCAAATATATGGTATCGATAATATTACCTAACTACAATCACTCAGGATACTTGCAAGAGAGAATAGAGTCTATTCTTAACCAAACATATAGAAATTTTGAACTTATTATCCTTGATGATAAATCGACAGATAAAAGTGTTGAGATCATAGAGAAATACAGAGATAGAGAAGAAGTTTCGCATATAATAGTAAACGAAGAGAACTCAGGCAGCACTTTTAAACAATGGAACAGAGGTTTTTCATTAGCTAAAGGAGAGTATATATGGATTGCAGAAAGTGATGATTATGCCGACCTTACATTTCTTGAAAAGTGTGTTAACCAGCTAGATGCCAATCCACAAGCATCTTTTTGTTATACCGACTCATACTTTTGTGATGACAAAAGTGAGGTTATACAAAAATACAAATATCTGGAAGAGGCTACATCATGTTGCAACAATATGGTTTATGATGGGAAAGAGTATTTATACCATAACCTGCTAAGGATAAACTTTATATATAATGCAAGTATGGTTGTTTTCAGAAAAAGTTATATCCCTCTAATATCAGACTTTTACATCTCCTTAAAGGCATCTGGAGATTGGAGCTTTTGGGGTGAACTAGCAGCTTTAGGAGATGTTATTAGAGTAAATGAGAAGCTTAACTACTTCCGTCAACACCAAAATAAAGTATCAGTAAACGCAACAGCCCTGAAATTTGCCTATATTGAGAGTGTAAAGGTTGTAATACACCTACTGCACGTATTATATCCTAATTCAGCAGACAACTACGAAATAGATGCTGATATAAAATTATTAAGAGCACTGATCATAAAGCATAAAAACAAAAACTTAGCTTTTAAACTTATGGATGTTGGATATTTGAAAAAGACAATCAACCGTATTATGAAGTTTGAAAAGCTCCATTCAGAAGATGAAATTATTTATGTCAAACAGCTGGCTAAAGAGCTTGGACAGATATATAGTTATGCACCAATTGCTAGTTTTATATATAATAGTTTCAGACCAACCATTCGCAGTATCGGCAAAGTTAATGAGCCAAAATTAACTCCTAAAAGCACTAATTAAGCTATGCACATAAAATTATCTTGATTGATCGGTCGGTAAAACTTATTTTACCGACCGATCAATTAAGATAATAAACTGTTGTATAGTAGCATTTTACAACAATGCTACATCCCAATAAAAGAGCCAACCTCATCAACACACAAAGCCATCTCCTCCACAAAAGCGATATGCCCCGACTCCTCTAGTATCATACTTTTAGCCTGTGGATGAAGCGCTATAATATCTCTTGCCCTCTCAGCATCTATCATCTGATCATGCAACCCAAAAATAAACAACTGCCTAAAGGGTGCTTTGTGCAACATATCATTCATATCTTTACGAGCAGCTATACCCCTTAGTATCGCAACTATACCCTCGTCTTCAGTTAACATTGCCTGCTGCGCCAACTCATCTATAACAGCACTATATCGCTTACTATTTTGTGGAGCAAACAGCCTGCTAGGATTACGAGATGTAAGTAGCTCTTTACGCCCAGATAGCACAATCTCTATCTCTCGCTCACGGTCGGCAGCCCTTTCAGGAGTATCAGCACCAGGGTAAGAGTGAAACAGTGTCAACGACTGAACCATATCGCCATATTTATCACCAAATGCAAGTGCTACATATCCGCCAAAAGAGTGACCTATAATATTTACTGCATCAACTTCTAGCTTATCAAGCAGCGCCTTTGCAGTATCTGCCAAAAACTCCATGGTATGAACATCACCCATCACTTCTGAAACACCATGCCCTGGAAGATCAAAAGCTAACACTCTGAAATTTTTACCTAGCTGACCCGCAAAGTCGTCCCACACCTCAAGCGAATGAAGGTAACCATGAAGCAAAAGAACAACTTTATCGCCCTTGCCAATATCTCTATAACGTATTGCTGTACCACCAGCCATTACAAACTTTTCCATTAATTTTATTTTTTTTGTAAGATAACTATCTACAATAGTAGTGTTTTTTTCGCAGACTGCAAATTTAAATTAATATATTTGATTTATTTTTGTTTGTCTTACAATAAAAATGTATCTTTGCATATATTTTTAAAATACGAAACCATGAATTCTACATCTTCACATAAATCAATACGAAAATTTAAATCTACCGAGCTAACTAAAAGTCAGATAGAGAAAATGGCAACTGCTGCTACAAGGGCCTCAAACACAGGTAATATGCAGTTATACAGCATGATACTAACCACTGATGATGTTATAAAAGAGCAACTTGCCCCATGTCACTATAACCAGCCATGCGTTAAAAGTGCACCCTTAATAGTTACTTTTTGTGCAGATATAAATAGATTTTCACTTTGGTGCGAACAACGAGATGCAGAGCCTGCTTATGACAATTTTTGCTGGTTCACCACTGCTACAATAGATACAATGATTGCTGCTCAAAATTTTGCACTCGAAGCAGAAGAGCAAGGTTTAGGCATCTGCTACTTAGGAACAACAATATATAACGCTAAAGAGATATGCTCTATACTAAACCTACCAAAGGGGGTTATACCCATTACTACAATTGTCGTAGGAGAGCCAGACGAGAGCCCCGATCTGACCGATAGGTTACCATTAGAGGCAGTGGTACATTGGCAGACATATAGTGACTACACACCTAGCAGCATCAACCAGCTATGGAGCGAAAAGGAGAGCTTAGAGAGCACCAAGAGATTAATATCTGAGAATGACACTGAAAACTTAGCGCAAATATTCACAACAAAGCGCTATAAAAAAGATGATAACATATCAATATCTCTGAAGTATTTTGATACTTTAATAGAACAAGGATTTTTCAATAACAAATAGTAGTAATAACTTAATTTGAATTAGAAATGAAAAGATTAGTTTTAACAGCAGCATTATTTTTATCAACCACTCTAGCAATGGCAGAGGGGTTAATGGAGAATATTCCATACCTACAAAACCCAACAAACAATGGTATAACTGTTACATGGGTTACAACGCTACCAGCCTATTCGTATGTAGAATATGGCACAGACAAAGACAACTTAACAAAAGCTATGACTATTGTAGATGGGCAGGTTATAGCAGGCAACACCGTAAATAACATTAGACTTAAAGGGATAGAAAAAGGCATAGAGTACTTCTACCGTATAACTTCAAAAGAGATAAAAGTGTATAGGCCATACAAAAAGGAATTTGGTGATAGCGTCACTTCGCCATTTTATAAGTTTACGATACCTACTGATGAGTCTGACTACACTGCAATAGTGCTCAATGGCCTACACAAGCAGCAAGGAACAGTTGATCTTG
>CAMQVM010000012.1 GCA_947038135.1 uncultured Rikenellaceae bacterium | reverse complement strand
ATGAGATGGGTATTCCTAAAGATATGGCGGCAGAGCTTTACAAGCCGTTTATCATACGTAAGCTTATCGAGCGTGGTATTGTTAAGACAGTAAAATCAGCAAAGAAAATTATAGATAGAAAAGATCCTGTTGTTTGGGATATTTTGGAGAATGTACTTAAAGGACACCCTGTTCTTATGAATCGTGCTCCTACCCTTCACCGTTTAGGTATTCAAGCATTTCAACCTAAGCTTATTGAAGGTAAGGCTCTTCAGCTGCATCCACTAGCTTGTACTGCATTTAATGCTGACTTTGATGGTGACCAGATTGCGGTCCATCTTCCACTAGGAAGTGCGGCTATCTTGGAGGCACAGATTCTAATGCTAGGATCACACAATATTCTTAACCCTGCAAATGGTGCGCCTATTACGGTACCATCTCAAGACATGGTTCTTGGTCTTTACTATATGACTAAGCCACGTCCAGGAATCGTAGGTCACGGTTTGATATTCTACTCTCCTGAGGAAGCTATCATTGCTTACAACGAAAAGAGAGCTGCTTTACATGCAATTGTTAAGCTTCGTATCAAGAAAGAGGGGCAAAAAAGTGAGTTGCTAGAGACTACCATTGGTCGTATTCTATTCAACCAGCATGTTCCTACTGAGGTTGGTTATATTAATGAGCTACTTACTAAGAAGTCGCTTCGTGATATTATCGGTTTTGTAATGAAAGAGTCGGGTGCTGCTCGTACTGCTCAGTTCCTTGATGATATTAAGAGTACAGGTTACTATATGGCATTTAAGGGAGGTTTATCATTTAACCTTGATGCTGTAATTATACCAAAAGAAAAAGATACATTAATTCAAGATGGTTATGCGCAGGTTGAAGAGGTGATGGATTCATATAATATGGGTCTTATTACTAACAATGAGCGTTACAATCAGATCATTGATATTTGGACCCATACAAACTCTAAGCTTACGCATACTGTGCTTAAGCAGCTTACAGAGGATGATGAAGGTTTCAATCCAGTATATATGATGCTTGATTCAGGAGCCCGTGGTTCTAAAGAGCAGATTCGTCAGCTTTCAGGAATGCGTGGTCTTATGGCTAAGCCTCAAAAGTCGGGTGCAGATGCAGCGCAAATTATCGAAAATCCAATTCTTTCGAACTTTAAGGAGGGACTATCAGTACTTGAGTACTTTATCTCTACTCACGGTGCTCGTAAGGGTCTTGCAGATACGGCACTTAAGACTGCCGATGCTGGATATCTTACACGTCGTTTAGTAGACGTTGCTCAAGATGTTATCATTAGTGAGCATGACTGTTCTACACTTCGTGGTTTGAGTGCTACGGCTATCAAGCGTAACGAAGATATTGTAGAGACTCTATATGAAAGAATATTAGGTCGTTCGACTGTTCAAGATGTTATCCATCCTCTAACTGGTGATGTTATTATTACTGCTGGAAGTGAGATTACTGAGCAGATAGCTACTCAAATTGATGAGTCGCCTATACAACAAGTTGAGATACGTTCAGTGCTTACTTGTGAATCTAAAAAGGGTGTTTGTGGAAAGTGTTACGGTCGTAACCTATCAACAGGACGCATGGTTCAGCTAGGTGAGGTAGTTGGTGTTATCGCTGCCCAGTCTATTGGCGAGCCAGGTACACAGCTTACACTTCGTACATTCCACGTTGGTGGTGTTGCTGGAGGTGTTACCTCAGACAACAACATTGTTGCACGTTACGAAGGTCGCCTTGAAATAGAAGATCTTAAAGTAGTAAATAAAGTTCTTAGTGATGGTGCTGTTCAGAGGATTGTTATAAGTCGTCTTTCTGAGATGCGTATTGTTGATGTAAATACAGGTATCACTCTATATAATCATGCTATACCTTATGGCTCTTCTATCTATCTTGAAGATGGAGCTATTGTTAAAAAGGGAGATGTAGTTTGTGATTGGGATCAATACAATGCTGTTATCATCTCTGAGTATGATGGTAAGGTTCAGTTTGAGAGTGTTATTGAGGGAGTTACTTACCGTGATGAGGTTGATGAGCAGACTGGTTTCCGTGAGAAGGTGATTATCGAAACACGTGACAGAAGCCGTAACCCTATTATCAAGATTCTTGATAAGGCAGGTAATGAGCAGAAGCAATATAACCTTCCAGTAGGAGCACACGTTGTTGTTAAGGAAGATTCAAAAATTAAGGCAGGAGAGATTCTTATTAAGATACCTCGTGTTGCAGGTAAAGCAGGTGATATCACTGGAGGTCTTCCACGTGTTACTGAGTTATTTGAAGCACGTAACCCATCTAATCCAGCTGTTGTGTCTGAGATCGATGGTGAGGTTTCATTTGGTAAGATAAAGCGTGGTAACCGTGAAGTATTGGTTACATCACGTACTGAAGAGGTGGTTAAATACCTTGTGCCTTTAGCTCGTCAGATCCTTGTTCAAGAGAATGACTATGTTAAGGCTGGTATGCCGTTGTCGGACGGAGCTACTACACCTGCAGATATTCTTGCAATATTAGGACCTACTAAAGTTCAGGAGTATATTGTGAATGAGGTGCAGGAGGTTTATCGTATGCAGGGTGTGAAGATTAATGATAAGCACTTTGAGGTTATTGTTCGTCAGATGATGAATAAGGTACGCATAAATGATCCAGGTCATACACGTTTCCTTCAAGAGCAAGTTGTTGATAAGTGGGAGTTCCACAAAATCAATGATGAGATATATGA
The DNA here is from genome assembly GCA_947038135.1 of uncultured Rikenellaceae bacterium. Taxonomy (GTDB): domain Bacteria; phylum Bacteroidota; class Bacteroidia; order Bacteroidales; family Rikenellaceae; genus CAMQVM01. The sequence continues at coordinate 12,188 of CAMQVM010000012.1, read as the reverse complement.
TAAGAAGGTGATTACTGATGCTGGAGATTCTGCGGAGTTGCAAGTGGGACAAATCATATCTATGCGTCGTCTACGTGATGAAAACTCATCTCTTAAGCGTCGTGACATGAAGCTAGTGGAGGTGCAAGATGCAATTCCTGCTACTACAAGTCAGATTCTGCAAGGTATTACACGTGCAGCATTACAGACTAATAGTTTCATATCGGCTGCATCGTTCCAGGAGACTACTAAGGTTCTTAATGAAGCTGCTATATCTGGTAAGGTCGATCCTCTTAACAAACTGAAAGAGAATGTTATTTGTGGTCACTTGATTCCTGCAGGAACAGGTACACGTGCATTCCAATCGGTTGAGATTAGTATGAAAGAGTAAATTGTTGTAATATAATTGTGAAGGCTTAGAGATTTTATCTCTAAGCCTTTTTTTTGTTATTCGGTGTTGTTGTTACATAGTCACTTTGAGATTCTACATGGTCAAATATTAGTAAGTATCCCATATAAGCCGTCTTTTTATGCAACATCAAAACATCTACCTTTGCCTCCAAAAAGATATGTTTAGTTTAAATGAGAGTAACCGCTTTGTGTTAAGTTTAACGAGTGTAAATATGCGTAATGGGATAAATGGTCTTTGTGGTCTAATCCTATATACCGGGTTAGTTCCAACTAATGGAGATGTTTACATTTTTATTAATCGTAATCGCACCATTCTAAAACTTCTTCATTTTGAATTATATTTAAAAAACAAAACGACCTATATGGGATGCTTACTTTGCAAAAGCTCCATTGAAGATAAATATCAAAAGAGACTAAAAAAACAACAAGAATAAATACACCTATCCTTGAGTGATAAAGAAAGCACTATTTCATTAACTTACAATGCAATAAGCCCAAACAAAGCAATCAAAACACAGCTAAATATTTTTTCATTTACCACTTAACGAAAAAAAAATAAAAAAAAAACACCAAATTATAAAAATTACAAATTAATCTTTGTACCTTTGCACCAAAATAAGACTAATTTATTGTAATGATGGAATATAATTTCAGAGAGTTAGAACAGAAATGGCAGAATAACTGGAGAAAAGACAGTGTCTACAAAGTAGATATAGATAAATCTCGTCCTAAATATTATGTGCTAGATATGTTTCCTTACCCTTCAGGGGCAGGGCTTCATGTAGGACACCCACTCGGATATATTGCGTCTGATATCTACTCACGCTATAAACGCTTAAAGGGCTTTAATGTATTACACCCTATGGGCTACGATGCGTTTGGACTTCCAGCAGAACAATATGCTATACAGACAGGTCAACACCCTGCTGTAACAACCGAAAAAAATATTGCTCGCTATCGTGAGCAACTAGATAAAATAGGATTCTCGTTTGATTGGGATAGAGAGGTGCGTACCTGCGAGCCTGAGTATTATAAGTGGACACAGTGGGCATTCACAAAGATGTTTAACCACTACTTCGATACCACACTCCAAAAGGCTCAACCTATTGATACACTTACTGCACACTTTGAAAAGAGTGGCAGCAATGGCATTACAGCAGCAGCTACCGAACAGCTAAATTTCACCGCTGAGCAGTGGGCAGAATACGATATTGCCCAAAAAGAGAACGTGCTTCAAAATTATAGACTTGCATTTCGTGCAGCTACACTAGTAAACTGGTGTGAAAACCTTGGCACGGTGCTAGCTAATGACGAGGTGAAAGATGGACTTTCAGAGCGAGGAGGACACCCTGTTGTTCAACGCCAAATGCTTCAATGGTCACTACGTGTAACAGCCTATGCTGAGCGTATGCTTACAGGCATGGAGAAGCTAGAGTGGAGCGATTCACTTAAAGAGATACAAAAAAACTGGATAGGTAAATCGGTAGGAGCACAGATGTTTTTTGATATCAAAGGTTTTGAAGAGAGGCTAGAGATATTCACCACTCGTGCAGATACAGTCTTTGGGGTAACCTTTATGGTATTAGCTCCCGAGCACGACTACATAGATAAAATCACAACACCTCAATATACAGAAGCCGTAAACGAGTATATCACTAAAAGCAACAAGCGTAGTGAGCGTGAGCGTATGGCAGACACTAAGAGTGTTAGTGGTCAATTTACTGGTGCTTATGCAATCAACCCATTCAATGGTGTTGAGATACCTATATATATAAGCGATTATGTATTAGCAGGATATGGCACTGGTGCTATAATGGCAGTTCCAGCCCATGACAGCCGTGACTGGGCATTTGCTCGACATTTCAACCTACCTATCACTCCAGTTGTTGCTGGTGGAGATGTAGAAGAGGCGTCGTATGATGCTAAAGATGGTGAGATGATAAACTCAGACTTCCTGACTGGCATGGTGGTTAAGCAGGCTATCACTGCAATGTTAGATGAGGTTGAAAAAAGAGGTATCGGTATGCGTAAGGTAAATTATCGCCTACGAGATGCTATATTTTCACGTCAAAGATATTGGGGCGAGCCGTTTCCAGTATATTTCAAAAACGGAGTACCTACAATACTAGATGAGAGCAAATTACCATTAGAGCTTCCAAGAATAGAGAACTTTGGACCAACCGAGCAGGGTGAGCCACCACTTGCACGTGTTGTAGAGTGGCAAAATGCAGAGGGCGAGCCATTTGAGCTTAGCACAATGCCTGGTTTTGCAGGCTCATCGGCTTACTACCTACGCTATATGGATAACAAAAACAGTGAGGCACTAGTATCGAAAGAGGCTAACGACTACTGGCAAGATGTAGACCTATATGTTGGTGGTATAGAGCACGCTACGGGACACCTTATGTACTCTCGTTTCTGGAATAAGTTTCTGTTTGACTTAGGATATGTATGTAAAGACGAACCTTTTAAAAAGCTTGTTAACCAAGGTATGATTCAAGGTCGCTCAAACTTTGTATATAGAGTTGTGGGCACAAATAAGTTTGTATCACTAGGGCTTAAAGACAACTACACCACTCAAGAGATTCACGTAGATGTAAACATTGTAAAAAATGATATTCTCGACACAGTAGCCTTCAAAAACTGGTTAGCAGACTTTAAAGATGCTGAGTTTATATTAGAAGACGGTAAATATATTTGTGGCTGGGCAGTAGAGAAGATGTCTAAATCGATGTTTAACGTGGTTAGCCCTGATAGCATTGTTGACAACTATGGAGCAGACACTTTACGTATGTATGAGATGTTTTTAGGTCCACTAGAGCAATCTAAGCCATGGGACACAAACGGTATAGATGGAGTGCATAAGTTTCTTAAAAGATACTGGAAACAGTTTTTCAATGCTGAAGGAGTATTTGAGGTATCTAATGACGAACCTACCAAAGGTGAGTTAAAAACGGTTAACCGCACGATTAAGAAGATCGGTGAAGATATAGAGAATTTCTCTTTCAACACCTCGATAAGCGCCTTTATGATCTGCCTAAATGAGCTACTAGAGGTAAAATGTAATAAAAGAGCTATACTAGAGCCTTTAACTGTTCTGTTATCTCCTTTTGCACCTCATATTACTGAGGAGCTATGGAGTCTGCTAGGAAATAAAGAGTCTATATGTAAGGCTTCATTCCCTATATTTAATGCAGAGTCACTTATAGAAGATAGCTTTGAGTACCCTGTATCATTTAACGGTAAGATGCGTTTCAAAAGAGAGTTTTCGCTTACTATGGATGTTAAAGAGATAGAGAAAGAGATAGTTGTAGATGAACAAACCATTAAATATACTGATGGGAAAGCTATCAAAAAAATAATTGTAGTAAAAGGTAGAATTATTAATATTGTAATGTAATGGAACTAAAGTTTGATTCTAAAACAATAAAGACAGAAATTAAGCAGTATGTCTTTATAATGATAGGTTTGATAATGTACTCTTTTGCATGGACAGCTATTTTAGCTCCTGCAGAGGTAGTTGGCGGTGGTATTCCAGGTATTAGTATGCTGATATTTCAAGCTACTGGTGGGGCATCACCTACTGGAGAGCTGGTTGGTATACCTATGGGGTATTCATATTTTGCAATTAATGTAATTCTTGTAATCATAGGATTTTTGCTTATTGGTCCACGATTTGGCTCTAAAACCATCTTTGCTATGACCTTTAACTCTATGATGCTTACGTTTTTTCAGTTTATACTTATCGACACACCCGACCTACTTGGGCTAGGAAGTGATAAGCTGCTATCTGCAATACTCGGTGGTTCAATAAGTGGTTTTGGTATAGGTATGTGCTTCGCTCAGGGAGGCAGCACTGGTGGTACTGATATCATTGCTATGATACTAAATAAGTTTAGAAATATTGGTATCGGTAAAACTATTATTGCGTGTGATATCATTATTGTTGGCTGTTCATATTTTGTATATAAAGATATCACCTCTATAATATATGGTTTTGTCACTGTAAGCCTTGCAGGCTACACGATAGATCTATTTTTACAGGGTAACAAGCAGACTTGTCAGCTTCTTATCATATCTAAAAAGTATGCTGAAATAGCCGATAAAATCGTTAGCGATGCAGGCAGAGGATGCACTGTATTGAATGGAGAGGGATGGTATAGCAAACAACCTCAAAAAGTTTTAATGGTCACTTGCAGAAAAAATGAAACTGCTTTAATATACAGAATAGTAATGGAGGTAGATAGTACCTCATTCCTTACTAATGCTTCAGTAAGTGGAGTGTATGGTAATGGATTTGAACTTTTAAAAACTAAAAAACTAAAAAACTAAAAAAATGAATTTAAGAAATAAAATTTTATATAGTGTTATAGGACTGTGCGCTTTAATAGTTGCCGTGATATCTATACGCTCATGCTGCTCTGACCAAGGTTCAGACACTAAACCTATTGCAGATAATAAGCCCGTATCAGAGTATGTATATGGCATCTGTGTAGACTCGCTAGACCTAAATGAGGGAGAGATTGCAGAGGGGCAAACATTATCAACTCTACTTGAGCCTTATGGTATTGGCGGCGTTGCAATTGAGAATATGATAACATCTTCAAAAGGAGTGTTTAACCTTAAAAGCATACGTGCAGGAAATAAATACAGCGTGCTAATGTCACGTGATTCGGTGCCTAAGGTTACTAATTTTATATACGAAATAGGTACTGTTGACTTTGTGGTGTTTAACTTTGGTGATAGCATATCTGTATATAAAGACAAAAAGGATATCACACGCAAAAAAGTTCATCATAGCGCTCAAATTGAGTCTTCGCTATGGAATGCTATGGTGGGTGCAGGTATGAACGCAACACTTGCAATGAACCTATCAGATGTATTTCAGTGGAACATCGACTTTTATGCAATACAAAAAGAAGATGCATTTAGCGTAATATATGAAGAGTTATTTATCGAAGATAGAAGCATTGGTGTTGATACGATCTTTGGAGCATGGTTTTTACACCGTGGTAAAAAGCACTACGCTATTCGCCACTCGTATGTTGATGGTAAAGGTGTTAAGGTGAGCGGCTACTGGGACGAAGAGGGCAAGAGCCTAAAGAGTCCATTTTTGAAAGCTCCGCTCCGTTACTCACGTATCAGCTCGAAGTTTTCAAACGCACGTATGCATCCTATATTACGTATTCGTCGCCCACATCATGGCGTAGATTATGCTGCTCCATCAGGAACACCTGTTGAGGCTATTGGTGATGGTGTAGTTACAAGACGCTATTATGGTAGAGGTGGTGGTAACACGCTTAAACTAAAGCATACAAGAGGCTATGAATCGGGTTACCTACACCTTAAAAGCTTTGCAAAAGGCATAACGGTTGGTTCACGAGTAAATCAAGGGCAGGTAATAGGCTATGTAGGATCTACGGGGCTATCAACAGGACCACACCTTGACTTTAGAATATGGCTTAACGGCACAGCTATCGACCCTTTAAAGATGGCAAATATGAAAGGTGAAGATCTGCCTGCTAAATATAAACCAGGGTTTGAGGTTGTTAGAAACAAGGTTATCAGTGAGCTAGATGGAAAGGCTTATGTACCAAAGGAGGCTGCAAAAGCTGACTCTGTAAAAAGTGATACTAAAAAGTAATACAATGCTACCTAAAAACATCGAGAGTTTTATCAAAGAGCATCATGTTATGACTCTTGCCACAATATCAAACAATATGCCCCACTGTAGTAATCTGTTTTATGGGTATATTGCACTTACTGGCGAGCTAATATTTACCTCCTCAGTATCAACAGAGCATGGGCAAAATATGATAGACAACTCTAATGTTGGAGGGTCGATAGTGCTTGAAACAAAGATGGTTGGTAAAATTAGAGGTTTACAGCTTAAAGGTAGAGCTACGCAAGTTGCAGGTGATAATTTATCTGATGCACGTAAAGCATACCTTAAGAGGTTTCCATACGCTATATTTGCTGATTTGGAGCTTTGGAGCTTTAATATAACATCTGCCAAGCTAACAGACAACAGGTTAGGATTTGGCAAAAAAGAGATATGGAATAGAGGTGAGTAGTATGAATATGGTTAAAGAGAGTAATATAGTTGTTACAGGTGCTTCAGGATTTATTGGGGCACACCTTGTGGCTACCCTATTGAAGGGTGGTTACAAAGCTGTTACAGCAGTAATGAGCAGCGAAAGATCGCTTGATAAACTAACTGCAATACTTAACCTATATAACCTACCATTAAACAATGAATCACTAACTTTTAGATATATCGACCTTTGTTACTACAAAGATACCGAAGAAATGTTTAAGGGCAAAGATATAGTGTTTCACGCTGCTGCAAAAGTAGACTTTGCAGCTGGTGAAAACTTAATTTACGACAATGTATTAATGACAGAGTGCGTTGTAGCTGCTGCACAAAAGTCAAAGGTTAAGCGTTTTATACATGTCAGTTCAATAGCAACACTTGAGCCACCATTATACCCCAAAGTATGTAATGAGAACATGACAATAAGCTCTAGTGCGCATAAATCGCACTACGCAATAAGTAAGTTTTATTGTGAAAACATAGTTTTAAGAGCTGCTGAAGAGGGGTTAAATATTAGTATTGTTCTACCCTCGGTAGTTGTTGGTCGTGGTGCTACATCTACTGGCTCAGCCTCCCTTCTTGATATATACTCTAACACTTTTGGATTTTATAGCAGAGGAGTTATGGGGTATGTATATGTTAAAGATGTTGCAAGGGCAATGATAGCAGTAGCAACAAACTCACAAGCAATCGGCGAGAGATACATACTATCTTCCGAGAATATATCATATAAAGATCTATTTACACTATGTGCTGCTGCCAAACATAAACGAGCACCAGGCTATAAAGTTGGTAAAATAACCATCTCATTAGCATCATTTATAATATCAATTCTAACCAAGTTAAACGTAAAACTACCTATAAATAGCAGCACACCGCAAATTTTAGACAACAAAGCTCTATACGATGGATCTAAGATAGTAGATCACTTAGGATTTAGCTACACCCCTATTTCAGACGCTGTAACGGCTACTTTAGAGGATTAACACTGGTTTGTAAGAGCCAATTTACATACTACAAATAAAAAAAATATCATATAATATTCGTAATTATATGATTATTAATATTATTGTGACTATCTTTGCAGTGAAAAGTAAAAAATAAAGATGCAGAAGTTAAGAAACATTGCAATTATTGCACACGTAGACCACGGTAAAACTACACTGGTAGACAAGATGATTTTACAAGGAAATCTCTTTAGAGATAATGAAAAGTCTGAGACTCTAATCCTTGATAATAACGACCTAGAGCGAGAAAGAGGTATTACCATTATCTCTAAAAACGTCTCTGTAACTTACAAAGATTGTAAGATAAACATTATTGACACTCCTGGTCACTCCGACTTTGGTGGAGAGGTTGAGCGTGTTTTGAATATGGTTGAAGGGGTGCTACTGTTAGTAGATGCCTTTGAGGGTGCTATGCCTCAAACTCGCTTTGTTCTTCAAAAAGCTTTAGCTCTTGGAAAGAGAGCTATTGTTGTGATCAACAAGGTAGATAAGCAAAACTGTCGCCCAGACTACGTTAATGAGGAGATCTTTGATCTTATGTTCTCATTAGACGCTTCTGAGTCGCAGCTAGACTTCACTACTATTTATGGTAGTGCGAAGAACGGTTGGATGTCAACCGATTGGAAAGAGCCAAAAACAGATATTTGCGACCTTTTAGAGGCAATCGTTAGAGATATCCCACCTCCGATAGTTGATGTTGATGGAACTCCACAGCTACTAATATCTTCACTAGAGTATTCAGCGTATGTAGGACGTGTAGCTATTGGTAAACTTACCCGTGGCACACTAAAAATAAATGCTCCTGTAACTCTTTGTAAAAGAGATGGTGTAACACTTGTAAAGAGTCGTATTAAGGAGCTTATGCTTTTTGATGGTTTAGGTAAAACTAAAGTAGACCAAGTAGAGTGTGGTGAGATATGTGCTGTTGTAGGTATTGATGGTTTTGATATTGGTGATTCTATCGCTGACTTTGAAAACCCTGAGCCACTTACTCCTATCGCTATCGATGAGCCAACAATGAGTATGTTGTTTACAATTAACGATTCTCCTTTTTATAGTAGAGATGGTAAGTTTGTAACATCACGTCACCTTAAAGATCGTTTAGATAGAGAGCTTGAGAAAAACCTTGCTCTAAGAGTACAACCAGGTGAAACAGCTGATAGCTTTATTGTATTTGGTAGAGGTGTTCTTCACTTAAGTGTTCTTATTGAAACTATGCGCCGTGAGGGGTATGAGTTACAGGTAGGACAGCCACGAGTTATCATAAAAGAGATTGATGGAAAGAAGTGTGAGCCTATTGAGGAACTTACAATTGATCTTCCAGAAGAGTATGCTGGTCGTGCTATTGAGCTTGTAACAAAGCGTAAGGGTATGATGCTATCTATGGATAGTACAGATGGACGTAACCGTCTTCTTTTTGAGATTCCATCACGTGGTATCATCGGTTTAAGAAGCAACATTCTTACTGCTACTGCTGGTGAGGCTGTAATGTCGCACCGTTTGAAGGGCTATGAGCCATTTAAAGGAGCATTTGAAATTAGAACTAATGGCTCGTTAATTGCTATGGAGACAGGTATAACATTTGCCTACTCTATCAACAAGCTACAAGATAGAGGTAAATTCTTTGTTTCTCCAACTGAAGAGATCTACTGTGGTCAAGTTGTAGGAGAGAGCAATCGTGCTGAAGATATAGTAATCAACCTTACAAAAAGTAAGAAACTTACAAATATGCGTGCTAGTGGATCTGATGATAAAACATCTATCGCTCCGCCAGTGGTATTCTCTTTAGAGGAGGCTTTAGAGTATATTCAAGCTGACGAGTATGTTGAGGTTACGCCTAAGTGTATGCGTTTAAGAAAAATATATCTTGAAGAGCATGAGCGCAAGCGCAAATCTTAATATTTGATTACTGACTACTGATAGCTTAAATGTGTGGGCATAGATCCACCTATTGATAACAAGCATTAAGTAATAGTATACATTAAAGATAGGTTAATATATACACTAATTAACTGTTTATAGATTAACCTCTCCTTTACTTAAAGTTTATGTAAAGAGGAGGTTTTTTATTTTTATATACCACCGCACCAATATAATAGATGGTAGCTGAAAAGTGATATTATGAGTTATAGAAGAGATAATAATAAGGTTAGTACTCTGAGATATATTTTATCTTTGAGTCTTTTTTGTTTTGCCATTTATTCATGTAATGTTACCCGCAAGCTCCCCTCAGATAGCTACCTACTAACAAAAAACAGTATAGATATACACTATGGCGACTCAGTAAGAAAGGATAATCGAGTAACCGAGTCCTCGCTTACTCGATTTATTCCTCTCTCACAAACAGCCAATAAAAGAGTGCTTGGAACCAATATGTTTTTGTGGATCTACAACCTGTCAGACACCACCAAAAACAATGGATTCAACAGATTTTTAAGACGTATTGGAGAGCCACCAGTGCTACTGGACAGTACTTATTTACCTGCTATTACAAAAGAGATGTCGTTGTATATGTCAGCTAATGGATATTTCAATGCCGAGGTGACAGATAGCGTTCGATACAGAAAAAAAAGAGCCTTTGTTAGCTATGATGTTGATGCTGGTGACCCTTACATTATAGACTCTATAAGCTACAAATTTAACGATAAATCGTTAGAGTCGGTTATCATAAGCGATACTATCAATTCGCTTGTTCGCAGTGGCGAGATGCTAAGTAGGCTTACAATGGATGCCGAACGTGCTCGTATTACGAAGATGCTATTGAACTATGGCTACTATCAATTTTCTACTGCCAACGTGCGCTATGTAGTTGATACGATAGGATTGAAGAACCATGCTAACGTCGAGATATTGATAGATAAATCAAAGCTTTCAGGCGTACAGCAAAACAATAAGGTGTTTCGTATTCGCAACATATATGTCAACACCAACTACAAACCAGTTATTGGACAAGACACCATTGCATTTGACACAGTGAGCATGGGTGCGATAAATTTCATCTATCAACGAGATTTGGTTAAGAATATAAAACCAGATATTATCAGCCGTGCAATAACACTATACCCCAACCTATTATACTCTAGCGAAGAGATAAATTACACTAGTGCCAACCTTTCCAACCTTAAATTTTTCAAGAGTGTTAATATCCTCTTTACAGTTGTAGAGCCAAAGAAGCAGGAGTATATCCACTTTGTAGATGATAAAGGTCGAGTACATGAAACACCTGAGGGGTTTATGGATTGTACAATATTATGCTCACCCACAAAGCGACAAAGCTATAAGGCAGACTTTGAGGTGAGCTCTAACACTAACTACACAGGCTTATCGGTGACAGTAGGATATGGCAACAAAAATATATTTAAACGTGCCGAGCAGTTTGATATAAATGTAACCACCTCATACGACTTTATGCGTGTAAAGAGCAACCGTGACTCTTACGAGTTTGGTATTGGTGCATCATTGATGTTTCCACGACTTGCAGCACCTAAATTTTTCAACCGCTTTCGTAACCTGCTAAACACCTCGACGGGAGTAGACTTTTCATTTAGCTCACAGCGTCGCCCCGACTACGACAGAAAGTTATTTAATGCCTCTTTTGGTTATAAGTGGGGTAGCAATAAGTACCTATCATACAGCTTTAAGCCTATAAATATGAGTATTATAAATGTTCCTTGGATAAGCACCGACTTCATCAAGGAGCTTGACGATACTGGCAATGCTTACCTACGAAATAGCTATGAGTCGCAGATGATTTTAGGTATGCTGGGCTCGGTGGCATACTCTACTGCCAACACTGGCAGGTTTAACAGATATAAAGCAAGATTGAATATAGAGAGCAGCGGTAACTTTTTAGACCTTGTGGCAAGCACATCTGGAATACGTAATTTACCTTTTGGAAACAAGATTTTCGGTGTTCCGTATGCTCAATATGCTAGGATAGATTTAGATTTTAGCGGTAGTCACTTTCTTAATGAGAAGAAGAATACAGCTATTGTATATCGATTATATGCGGGTGGTGGATATGCTTATGGCAATACTCGCTCTCTGCCTTTTGAACGTATGTTTTATGTTGGTGGTAGCAACAGTATGCGTGGGTGGCAGATACGCACTTTAGGACCTGGGGCTTATCCATTCTCTAAAAATATCTACCCTAATCAGGTTGGTAACATACGGTTAGAGGCAAATCTTGAGGGGCGTTTTCCAATCTGGGGACCTCTTAATGGAGCTCTATTTTTTGATGTGGGTAATATATGGTCTAATGGTATTGGGGTTAATGACTCTGTATCTAGCTTTAAGTTCAACAGCTTTTATAAGCAGCTGGCATTTAACACTGGGCTTGGAGCACGCCTTGATTTTGGGTTTTTTGTTATTCGTGCTGACTGGGGGATACCATTGTTTAACCCTGGATTGCCTTTTGGGGAGCGTTGGACGTCTAAGTTTGAGTTGACTGATACCGTGTTGCATTTTGGTATCGGGTATCCTTTTTAGGGTGTTATATTATTTGTTGTTATATTGTTTTCCATGCAAGGTTAGAGAAACGTAGTTTCTCGCAAAAAGTTTGGATGTTCCCTTTTTAGTGAGATTCGCAAAACCTTAAATATACTTATTTCAACTATTTAGGTATGGTTTTTATTAATAAATCACCCCAAAAACAGAACTTATAGCTGTTTTTTGGGGTAATACAATTTTTATTTACG
>CAMQVM010000011.1 GCA_947038135.1 uncultured Rikenellaceae bacterium | reverse complement strand
TCCTGCTGATGGCATTGACGAAAGGGGTCATATACGCAGCGGTGTATTTTAAGCTTACTTGCTAAACACCGAGGGAGTAGTACAGCCCCGCTCAAGCAACACTTGGGGTGCACTTAGCCTTGACCACGTATATGAGTTTATGGGAGGCTTATCGGCAGCGGTGCAGTACGTTACAGGAAATGACCCTACTGCTTACTTCAATGACTTCAGAAACAGCAACCGAGCAAAAGTACAAGGGTTGAAAGAGGCGATTGGCGTAGAGAGCAACTCTACAATATTAAACCCTAAATATATAACCGAAATGATGAAAGGTGAAAGCAGCGCAATGTCACGTTTCTCAGAGGTGTTCCGCAACACCTACGGCTGGAACGCTATGAAGCCATCTGTTATAGATCAGCACCTATGGAACAAATATTATGATATATACGTAAAAGATGAGTATAAGCTTGGCACTGAGGCTAAGTTTGCTGCTAAAAACCCCTATGCGCTTCAAGAGATGACAGCGATATTAATGGAGTCGGCACGCAAAGGGATGTGGAATGCCAGCGCTGAGCAGCTAAAAGATGTCGCTATGCTTCACACAAAATTTGTGGCGCAGCACGACGCAGGGTGTAGTGGTTTTGTATGCGACAACGCTAAGCTACGAACTTTCATCGCTGCAAATGTAGACAAGGCTACGGGCGAGAGGTATAACAAAGATATTGACAAGGCACGACAAGTAGAGCTGAGCGATGCCGAGGCAGTAAAAAGCACAGTGCTGAAAAAAGAGGAGCAGCAGACAGCCGATAAAGGCAACAACAAAACCAAGGCTGCACAGCACGAGGTGACTGCCAAGTCGTATACTGTATTGTATGTTATAGGTGCTATAATAGCTATTATAATAACATGGTTCTTTGTAAGACGTAAACAGAGGTCATAATGGAGCTATACATTCAAATAATATTTATATTAGCAGTGATTAAATTTTGCCTAAAGGCGGCTATGAACAGCCGCCTATGGGTATTAGTTTGTTATGCCTTAGCTGCTTCATTGATAAGCATATCAATGTACACCACAGTTATAGAGCAGCCATTAAGTATAATATCAGACCTTTTAGAGAACAAAAAGCTAGTTACAGATATTGCAGTTATAACATCTATCGAGGCCGTTGCAGGTATATTTATATCTATATTACTGCTTGACAACTACTTTATGGAGAAAAAAAATCGCAAAAGATACATGAAGGGGCTAAAGGTGTTTCCGGGGGTTATCTTCATCTTTGCAATTGCATATTTTCAGCTGCAATTTTTCAAATTCAGGGTAGGGGCAGATTTTTTAACAACGGCACTACTCTACTCTTCAATAATATTTGTAGCAATAATATCTACTGCATTATTTTTAAGGAGAGTACTTGATGCCGAGAGCCTTAAACTCGAGCTAAAGGTGATTTTGAACATATCTATATTGGTTATTGGGCTTCTAGTAAACTCATCGGTCGCAGAGTTCAACTTGTCGCACTCTGAAACAGTTATCGAATGGAGAGCATTAATAGTGATGTTAGCCATATGTATCTTGATGGTTTTGCTTGGATTTATATTAACAAAAATAAACTTTAAAAAAATATTAAAAATAAAATAAAATGGACGCAATTACAAATTTGTTATATTGGTTATCAACAGGACTTTTGATTCCTGTAATTATTTTTCTTCTATTCTTCTTTCTTAAATCTCTAATTATGATAGGAGGTTTTTATGGAGCATATATTACCCGAATGAAAGTCAACAAGCAGATACATAGTGACATAGAATCTATGGATATCAAAGAGCTGCTAGAGAGCATAAAAAGTATGCCCAACCATAAAGGTAAACTAATCGAGTCTTTAATGCGAATTAACAGAAGCGCTGGCAAACAGCCTATGATGGATAAAATACTTGGTGATTATGAGGTAGCCCTCGACAAAGAACTTGGAGCATCTAAGGTGCTTGTTAAGATTGGACCTATGCTAGGTTTGATGGGCACGCTTATTCCTATGGGTCCAGCACTTGTAGGGCTGGCTACTGGCGATGTAGCGTCTATGGCGAGTAATATGCAGGTTGCATTTGCTACAACTGTTGTAGGAATAATTATTGGTGCTATTGGGTTCATATCATTGCAGGTTAAACAGCGGTGGGTAGCCGATGATATGAATATTTTAGAGTATGTTGTTGAATCTTTAAAAAAGTAGATGATGGCTCGAAAAAGAAGATTGATAAATGATGGTGAGGATCATGATCCACTATCTGTTTTGACAAATTTGTTTGATGTAGCGATGGTATTTGCCGTGGCGTTGATGGTGGCACTCGTTACTCGCTATGACATGACTGAAATGTTCTCTAAAGAAGATTTTACTGTTGTTAAAAACCCAGGTACTGAGCAGATGGAAATAATAACTAAAAAGGGTGAGACTATTGAAAAGTATACACCCTCTGAGAATCAAGAAAACAGCAGCGACTCGCGAGGGAAACGTGTGGGTACTGCTTACCAGCTTGATAATGGTGAGATAATTTATGTGCCCGAGTAATACATGGCAGATTACAACTTTTTTGGCTTTGCCTAGTTGAGACCGCCTGTGGCATCATTTTCAGAATTAGAAAAAAGCTCTAAACTGTATAGGCGATTCACAAAACCGAGGTTTTGCGAATCAGCCTATTTAGGTATGGTTTTCATTAATAAATCACCCCGAAAATAGAACATATAGCTGTTTTTGGGGTAATACAATTTTTATTTACGCTTTTTAAAAAAAAGCGGCGCTCTAAAGAGCTCGCAAAAAGCACCTATGCGCCTTAGTCGCTTGGTGACTCCCTTCGGGAGCTGGCTAATTCGCAAAACCGAGGTTTTGCGAATTAGCCTATTTACATATTCGTCACCGTGCTGTCGTTACCTTAAGAAGAGTGATAAGACTCCCCCCTTTAAAAAGTGAGCACCAAAACTTTTTGCGAGAAACCCCGTTTCTCTAACCCTGCATATAACACTTAAGAAATACAGAAAACAAAACGTATATCAACCTTTGCGCAACAGTTCAAAAAACATTCATGGCACTACTCCTCACTATAAATTCCATCTTTAACATCATCCAAATCGACAAGCTTATTAACAATAGCATAAATAGTAAGCCCCGAAGGACTATGGATTTGCAATTTGCCCGCAATGTTTCGTCTATGAGTCATTATCGTATGAGTCGAAAGAAACAACTCCTCAGCAATCTGTTTATTAGTAAGCCCTTTTACCACACACACCACAATCTCCTTTTCACGCTCGCTAAGTCCCTGCTTTTGCTCCTTGTTATCAGTAGTGCGCATTATATGTGCAAACTTATCTTTTAAGATATCAGCACCATCATATAGCGATATCACACCATCATAACCCTTTAAAAGTGTGTTGTCCATTAGGTTGCATTGGAGTGCTATCATTTTAAGGTGTGCAAACTCAGAGTCTTTTTTGAGCTGCTGAAAGTAGAAAGTACCTATATTTGAAGGATTCACAATCAATATATTAGGTCGATATCTTTTCAACTGAATATTCAGCTGCGACATATCAGCAATCTCGGCAATATCTATATCTAACGATGGCAGCCGCCGTAATACAGCAACAAGCCCTGAGCGTATAATAACTGATGGTTCGGCTATTACTATATGTAGTCTCATATTTTTATTTTTTATTGCTCTGCTCTAACCTGCGCACTATCGGTGTGAAGATATAATCTTCTACTGCATTGTGAGATGCAAGGTCGTCGGCGCACGTAAATATATCAAACATTGCACTGTTTAGCTCGTTGCTACTTTGCGAAGGGTAGTATTTAATAATTATATCACGTAGCTCTGCTAGCTTACCATTCACCTCATCGTGCTGGCAGCTAAACATATCTATGTTATATCCGCTCACACTGCTACCCTCTATAAGGGTTTCAGCATACGAAAATACAGTGGTGTTTTCATAAAATATATGTTTGTGAACCTCATCTACATACTCATCATAGAAGCGGATTATCACCTTCGAAATATCGTTTTTATCTCCTAATGCCTCTATTAGTTTTTTGCGTATTTGAGGCAATCGATACTCTAAAAAGTAGAGGTGCGAGTCTCTTAAATACTCAATCAAAGAGGGTAGTGATAAGTTTATGTCCTCTTCTATTTCAAGTTTTTCATCATTGATAAGGAGGTTTACAACGGCTAAAAAACTATTGGTGTCGACACTGTTCTCGTCGCATACCTCTTTTATAGATTTATCGCCAAACCCTAGCGAAATGCCAAAACGACTAACCACTAAAAGCATAGGGTAGTTTGCACATATTAAATCACTTAGCTTGTCGTACTCTTTATACTGTCCTATTTTATACATAAATGTTATCTCTAGTTGCTTAATTATATAGTAATGTTATCTATACAAATATAACACAATATTCTGTTTTTTTATCACTGCAAGCAAAAAAAGGTGCTTAAAAAATAATTTAAGCACCATTCTTTCAGAGAGTAGCAAAATGTATATCTCTAACTGATTCAAAGTTGCGATATATACATTGCTGAATTATGCTAACCTCCTAACATTACACTAACATAAAATTACTATTAAATTATTACCTGCTTTTCTCTATAAATGATAGATATATCATCGGTTACAATTATAATACAAAAGTACTCTGTTTTTTGGTGCTGTGAAATACCTAAATATGATTAAATTTACTGTTTTGATACCTTGATTTTATGTTTGCAGTGTTTTCAGAGTGTATGATACATTATATTACAGTTTTATAAGTGCACAATAGTCTCAAATTTTTCTGCTGTAAGTGCAAAATATGCAATATTAAAGTTGTAGATTGTTAAAATAAGGGTATCTTTGTACCTAAATATTACAAAAAGTATTCACTTTTCAATAAATATTATAATATGACACTGAAACTATCAATTTTTTTATCTCATCTTACTATTATGCTGTTGCTGGTATCTTGCGAGCAAGATGTTTTTACAGATACTCTTGATGTAAAAGAAGTAACCATTACCACAAGTCATCAACGAGGCAATAGTAAAGCAACACTTGACAATATCAGCTTTTCATGGAATAAGGAGGATAAATTAGCGATATTCAATAGCAAAACAAGTAATGCTCAATTTACAGCTAGCAAAGATGGGCAGGCAGTAATGTTTACAGGTGCGCTCAACCCTGTTAACCAAGAGTATTTATATGCAGTGTATCCATACAATGAAAATGCTACTATTGATGGTGGTAAATATAAATTTAATATGCCTACTTTGCAAAAACAGTCGTACTTAGATGGTGTGGTGGATCTATCAAGTATTGGCAACTATCTGTTTTCTTTTGGGCAGACGTCAACAGCGTGGAGTGATGCCGATAATATTAATTTGAAAATGGAACACCTAATGACTATTTTCGATATTGAGGTTAGTGGAATTGCTGCAGGTGCAGATGTCAGTAAGTTCGTCTTGACAACTAATGATGGTGCTGGTTTTGCCTCTGAAGCGTCAGTTTCATTTGTGCAGGCCGAGGATACTACACCTAGTTATGAGCTTAGTGTTACAAAGAGTAATCAAATAGAGGTTGAGCTTATTGATGCAGTTGTTAGCAGTGGTGAGCCATTTATTGTTCGAGTAGCGGCTTTCCCTTATGCCTTTTCAGAGAGTGCAATATGGAATGTCTCAGTAGATGGTGATGCAAGCAGTTGGAAGGGAGAGAAGAGCTTTGCATATTCTGTGACAACCAATCCAGGTGCTAAGTATACAGTGAAGGTTGATGTTCAAAAACATAATCCAATCAGTCATATATTTCATGGTAATGTTAAAAGTTGTATTGCTAAATCTGAAAATCATACAATGACTCTTCTTTTTTTAGAGCATCTTAATAGAGGTGAGTTTAAGATAGAATATGAAACAGGTGGGTTTGCAAAAAAGTCTGATATGCAGGTAGGACAGATGAATTTATATACGATAGAACTTGAAAAAAATGACACTGGAAAAGATCGCACAACAAGAGTTTCGTTTACTACAAAAGATGGTTTGATAACCGAATTTTTCACTATACACCAAGTTGCAGTAGATAAAATTGTTGCTACTTGCTCAACAATGTCAATCGACAATAGCGCTCAAAGCATAACTATCGATATTGATGCAAATGTGCCGTGGCAGGCAACACCTGAGGTTAAAGAGTGGGCGGGAGAGGTGCAACAACCCAGCAGACCCCCTTTTACTATTGGAAAATCTATATCGTTTAATATATCTGCCAATGATTACAGTGCTAGAATCATAATAATAAATTTCAAATCGGCAGGCTCGTCTATTAATAACTTGTCTACAATTACAATTAATCAATCAGGAGTAGAGCCCTCTTCAACTACTTACCGTATGCCTATAGTTTTGCATATGTTATATTCGTCAGGTGATAAACCTCTGTTAACTGAGGCTCAAGTGCAAAATGTTTTATACAATACTAACAAGCTAGCAAACCAAGGTGAAGGGCTTGATTTACATTTTGAATTAGCAAAAGATGATACAACTGGTGAATTATTAGAAGAGAACGGGGTGAATTATATAGATATGGGGCAAAGTAATTCAGAATTTGACCCATACGCTGTTCTTTTAGATAAATTTGATAACGTTAATGGTATCACCGCACCTATAAAACCAGAATATTATGATGTTAATAAATATATCAATGTATTTGTTTTTAAGTTTAATATGCCTCTTGCAGGATTGAGTAATTTCCCGTATGTCAAGAAATCAAACCCACTAGTTGGAATGGTATCAAGTGAATATTACTTGACTCATGAAATGACAAAGCCCCATGGTTTATGTTTAAACTATGATAGTGGTTTCACCGCAGGAACTTTCACTCATGAGCTTGGTCACTATTTTGGGTTGTTTCATACATTCTATACAAATAAGCTCTCAGAAAAAGAAAAGCTTCTTAATGATCACTGTGATGATACCTACACCTATAATAGAGATGAGTATTCATTTACGTATGAAAGATATGATAATTTCAAAAATATAACCTATGTCTCAGAAAACATAATGGATTATTACTACAATTATGATTTGGAATTTACCCAAAATCAGAAAGCACGAATTGAACATATCGTAAAATATGGTGTGTGCGTGCCTAATTCTTATCAAACCACAACTCGGGCTACTTATAATAGTAGTGAAAAACCACCATTAGTAAAGATGCCTGAATAGGATTGTTCTTTTTTTGTTAAATTTAGCAAGATTCAATAAGATTCAGTAAAATCAACCTCGAAAGTGTAAAGTGAAAGGTGTTAATTTAAAATAAATACAGATGAGAAAAATATCGTTTTTAATAATTTTAGCTATGTCAATGCTAGAGTCATGTACAATACAAGAGTTAAATAGTTCAGCAAAAATTACATTTGCAGAAGAAGTGGTTCTTTCTCCAACATTCACACCTGAAGCCAATACAAATACAATTTTATTTAGCTCGACTAAAGCTTGGAAGGCTGAGGTGAAAGAGAGTAATACTTGGTGTGCTATTTCTCCATCAAGTGGTGATGCTGGTGAAAATATATCTGTAACTATCTCTATAACTGCTAATAATACTTCTGATGACCGTTTTGCAACAGTAACGTTTAAATCTGAAGATGTTGAGCAGTATATTAAAGTTACTCAAAAGAAGAAAAGTATTAAATTGTTAGAGCGTATTACTCAACCAAAGGCGATTACAGGGTTAGCAAATGCCGCCTCTGCTCTTTCGGTTGTAGCCGCATTGCCAGCAGAGATAGTATTGATAACAGATAATGGTAATGTAAGTGGTAACATTACTTGGGAAACACCAGCGGATGCTACTTATAACCCTGCAATACAAACGGCACAAATATTTGATGTTGTTGGTTATGTCACTCTTCCAGATGGAGTTGTAAATAGAAATAATATATCGCTTTCAGTTACTATCTCGGTTGCAGTAGATGCAAAAGATGGTGTGTCAGGTGATGACTTTATTGATGGTGGCACTATCTCTTAATTATTTCTTAATAGTTTAGTGAAGCAGTTGTAATACGAACAAAAACCAGTTGGACAAGAGCGTAAGTAAATTGGTTAAATGCAAAGAATAGAGAGTCAGCTACAAGTCAAATTGCCTCGTACATTGAACAGCAATGCGCTTGTGGGCATAAAAGAGTATAAAGTGTTAGTGGTGTTGGCGAGGCACTAAAAGTAGTGATACTTTTTGTTATCAAAAAACCTCAGCTTTTGGGTGGTGAACGAGATATATAACAAAAGTTAGCGTGGTTTCTAATAGCTATCTGCATCCTGAAAATTTGCAACGTATTTTGATGAGATATATAGGAATCCTATTGATCCACGACCTTTCTTATGGGGTGCTTTAGTCTGGAATATGTTCTATTTGATGTTGCTCATGGAGTCGAGGGCAGGAGTATAGACTATTGATAGCAACGAATTTAGCCACACGCATACTTTAGGATATAGATAGTTAAAAAACGCTTTTGGTTATGTTGAAATAACTAAGTGTGTAAAAAATTGCATGCAATTTGTAATGATATTACAATTAATTATCTACTTTTGTACTGTTACAAATCAATTAATATAAAATTTATTTATTATGAAACGAATGTTATTAGGGAGTTCAATAGCTATGCTTGGTCTAGCTAGTTGTACAAATGTACCATCAGAAGGTGTGTATAGTGATTTAGCTTGCACCAAAGTAGTTGGTGAGGTGTCAGACAATGACTTTTTTACTGGTTATGAATTAGATGCAGATAATGAGTTGTACCTAGTTGTAGATCCTACTGAGGAGATAGATGATTTGTCTATCAGTTGGAATGTGCCAATGGATATAGGTATTATAGCATCTGTTGAAGCTCTTGGTGTAGATGGAAATTTTAAGGAGGTGGCAACTATCTATCCGTCAAACACATTTCAAGATTTCAAATCATACGAGTTTGCACCTGTGAAAACATCTGTTTTAAGGCTTAAATTGTCTAAAGGAATAGCACGTGTTAATGAAATTGAGTTTTAATGATATTTAGCAATATCTAGTAAGATAACAATGTTGTTATCAACATTAGAGTGGCATCAATATAGCATCAGTATAGTGTTAATTTAATGTTAGTAAAGTGTCAATTTAGTGTTGATAACTATTAATATTTATAAACACACTGTTATTATACATTGATTTAGTTGTGAGAATAACTACACAATTGTCCAGAAAATGTTGATAACTTGTTGATAACTTATTAATAAACTATTTAATAGCGAATATATGTATTTAGCATTTGCGTCTACATAGTTTTGTTTTAGGTATGCCTAAAATGCTAGTATAGTGTAGCTTATGGCATGTTAGTAAGAGTCTATTTTAGTGGGTGTTTAAGTATTAGTATAGGCTTATTTTTATGAACATATCATTTATATAAGTTTAACAATGTGTTGATAACATTTGTAGCAACTGTTATTAGTAAGATGTTGATAAATTACAAACAGAATCTGTTTTATCTACTTATATTAAAATAAAATAACCATTTGTTGTGTGGTAGTACATAGCATTTATATCAATAATTAAAAATGAAAATATGAAATTACTTGGAAATATCCTCTGGGCTATCTTTGGAGGTTTTGCAATGGCAATAGAGTATATGTGTAGCGGGTTGTTGCTTTGTTTAACAATAATAGGAATACCTTTTGGTGTACAGATATTTAAACTTGGTGTGTTAGCAATTTTCCCTTTTGGCAAAATTGTCGTAAAACGAGATGAGAGCAATGGTTGCTTAAATCTTATTATGAATGTGCTATGGTTCTTTTTGGGGGGCGTAGTTATAGTGTTATCGCACTTGGCATTAGGTATTATCTTTTGTATTACAATAGTTGGTATACCTTTCGGTATGCAGCATTTTAAGCTTATGGCGATAGCCTTTACTCCATTCGGTAGAGATATAATGGAAGAGTAACGTTGGTAAAGATATAATTTAAGAGTAGTATTTCGACTCTCTTTCACGCAAATAAAAAACACGTCGATTCATAAAATTTAGTTTTATGAATCGACGTGTTTATAGAATATAGCCTCAGCTATTGTAATTATGGTACAGGGTCATATCCGCTACCTCCAAATGGCGAGCAACGAGCAATTCGATGTATAGTAAGGTAACTACCTCTGAAAAAACCATGCTTTTTGTACGCTTCAATAGCATACGAAGAGCACGTTGGTGAGTATCTGCATGATGGGGGAGTGTGTGGAGATATCACAATTTGATAGAACCTAATCAGCAGTAGTGGTAGAAATATCACAGCTTTTCGCAGCAATGTTATAAAGCTTCTGCAATATTTTCCGCATCGATTTTTGTTGTGTTTCATACTCTTCTTCTTTTTTTGATATATAGATAAAACCTATATTGATAGTGATTTTTTTGTTTACAGCAATCTCTTCTAGTGGCTCAATAAGCAGGTGTTTATTGAGGCGGTAAGATTCACGTATTCGTCTTTTGATAAGATTGCGTTTAACAGCCGATTTACTATATCTTTTGCCAACAGAGCAGAGTACCTTAATCTTTACACAGTTCTGTTCGCTGTCATTGTCAGTGATGTTATAGACTACTTTAAAAGGAAATGTAAATATATGTTCATCCTTAAAAAGAGCTGCAATGTCATTAACATTACATAGTTTTTCATCTTTGCCAAAGCGATATGAACGTATCTTCTCCATTGTATTTGTGTTTTGTTAATTAAAAACCTCTGTAAGTAACTGCAATGTAGCATGTTATACAAACAGAGGTCTTTTATATGATGGCAATAATTCATTATTGCACTTTCTATTATAGCGCTTTTTGTTTAGCAACACTCTTTTTTGCTGCTGCCGCTGCTACTGCACGAGCAGTAGGTTTTTTCTTTTTAGCCCCTTTTATCTTAGATAGCAACAGGTCTTTAAGAGCTTTTTCGGCATCAATAGCCTCCTTTATATATGAGGTGTCAATAGGTTGCGACTTAGCTACCTTCTGTATATAGTCAGCTAGGGCAGTTATCATTGACGGAAATGTTTTTGTAGATGCCAATATAGACACCTTTATACCTAGCTTAACGGCTGTTGATGCTGTTGCCGTTCCGAAGGTTGCAATTACAATATCTTTCTCTTTAATATCAGGAAAATTAGCAACTAGCGAGTTAATTTCAGGAGCTGAGTAAAACACAACAATATCGTACTTCGAGATATCAACACTATCTTTGATATCACGGCTAACTGTATGCGAAAGTATAATTTTACTATACTTTATTTTAGCTTTATCAAGCGAAATGCGCATTTCGGGGTTGTGTGGCTCGCTCATAGCAAGAAGATACTTCTCTTCTTTGTGCTTTACTATGATATCCATAAGGTCACTAAAACGACCCTTTCCAAAGAATACCTTTCTCTTGCGATATACAATATGCTTTTGAAGGTATAGTGCTATGGCTTCAGTTGTGCAGAAGTATTTCATATCATCGGTGATGACAGTTCTGTTCTCCTCGCAAATTTTGAAAAAATTATCTATGTTGCCTCTACTAGTAAATATTACTGCTGTATGGGCAAGTATGTCTACTCTTTGAGTTCTAAACTCTTTGGCACTTATCGCCTCTACTTTTATAAAAGGTGTAAAATCTATTTTTACCTTATATTTTTCTATTAGTTCACAAAATGGAGACTTCTCTAGAGAAACAGGGTTTGGCTGAGATACAAGTATGTTTTTCACTTTATATGGCTAAATTTAATTTGTTTGTAACTAGTGGTAATCGTCTGTACTATTTTTAACTAGGAATTATACAACCTTTAGTGTTATATATACCTCTAATGCATTAAGTATCTGGATGAATAGACGTATAGAAAACTTATAGGTATAAATTCCAAGGTGCAAAGGTACAAAATGTATTCCAAAAAAGAAATATTTTCTCTTCTAAATATGTTAAATAATGTTAATATCGAATTTATTGTCAAAAAAGTTATGATTATAAGTAGTATTCCCATCAATATATAGCTACTGCTAATATCAGTGAAAGAGAGTAGCATTGTAATAGGAAAAAGTATGGTGATTGATACAAATTTAGCTATTTGACTTCCTAGTTTTATCTGAATTTGCAAAGACTTGTTTGAAGAGATGTAGGCTATGCTATTAGTTAGTACTAATTTATATATAGAAAGCAACACAAGCATAGTAAGTACTAGAGTGAAAACAATAATAATATTGTAGTCGTATGTATCTGATAAAAAGCTGTTAGCTAAAATAGTACACCCATACGCTACCACAACAGGGAACATATATGCAGAGTCACGTATTGCTTTCTCAATGTTTTTATCTGATATCGCCTCAATTCTATGTGCACTATCTGAATAGGTTGCAGATTTCAAAACCACAAGGATGCTTTTTTTGTGATATGATACAAAGTAAGCGTAAAACAGTACTAAGATAAACGATATTGAGATGGAAAATATATGTTCTGATAGCCCCGTTGTGGCAGGTTGGTTACTTTGGTTAGCCAGCTCTTCGCCGTGGCTTGTATATAATACCTTAGCACTGTCGCCAAGAACAGATGTAATACTCTCAAACTCTATCAATACACCATGAGTATCGACACCCTCAAGTGAGTCGATATGCTGTAACAATGTTGACGATTCTTGGTATTTATATGATGACACAAGCACAATTTATTTAAATTAAAACTTAACTTTGATTATAATATTGTGCAAAGGTAAATATAAATTTGTATATTTGTATAAACTTAAGGTAAGAAACTCTTTATTTTTATTTATACGTAAATACAAAAAAATACGTTATAGAGGTTTAAATCAGCTTATTAATTATGAAATTAAAATCAATACATATCGGTAACAGTTATAAAATCAAGTTGTTATACCTTCTAATTGGAACAGTTATAGGTGGCTTATCAATGTTGTATTCAGCCTATATTGTTAAGCAGCTTGCCGAAAAAGAGGTCAATGAAATTAAGCTTTGGTCGCATGCTATGACTATGGCATCTAGTGGAATTACCACTGGAAGAGAGGGTGTTGGTCGAAATAGTCAATTCAATCGGTTGCTGGTAGAGATAATAAATAATAACACTATACCATCTGTTATCACCGATACAAATTTAAAAGTTGTAAGGTCTACAAATGTCGATGTTAAAGTTATTAATAATAGAAAAAAGCTGCAACATCTGTTAGAGACACTAGCAAGTGCCAACAACCCAATAGAGGTAAATACCTTTAGCGATGGTAAATATTACATCTTTTTTGGAGAGTCTACACTTCTTAAAATGCTTAGAGTATTTCCCTATTTGCAATTTAGTATAGTAGCCTGTTTTATGCTTATAGTCTTTATCTCTTTTCGCTCTTCTAAGCAAGACGAGCAGAAGAGAGTATGGATAGGTATGGCAAAAGAGACAGCCCACCAGCTTGGTACTCCCACCTCTTCTTTGTTAGGGTGGCTGGAGTATCTACGTTCGCAAAATGCCGAGCAGATGGTAATTGATGAGATAGAGAAAGATGTCACTAGACTGTTGAAAGTTGTTGATAGGTTCTCAAAGATTGGGTCAGAGACAATTTTATCGCCTAAAAGTATTACAGTTATAGTGTCTGACGCTGTTAATTATTTCCAAACACGTATACCTAAAAAGGTAACAATGAGCTATGATATTATCAATTCTGAGCCGCAGCAAGCTATGATTAATGAGGCTCTGTTTGAGTGGGTTATTGAAAACCTTCTGAAAAATGCCCTTGATGCCATGCAAGGTAAAGGTGAGATAAAAGTATCTTCATATCAGAAAGATAACTGGATATATATTGATGTTAAAGATACAGGAAAGGGTATTGCAAGCTCTAATATCGGTAGTGTGTTCAGTCCAGGGTTTACCACCAAAACCCGTGGATGGGGGCTTGGTTTGTCACTCTCTAAAAGAATCATATCTGAATATCATAAAGGTAAAATATTTGTGTCTGAGTCGGTGATCGATAAAGGTACGACTATGCGTATAATGCTTAAAAAGCTGTAGTTTTTCAATGAAAAATAAGTGTTTTTTATTTTGTGCTTGAAATTTCAGCCCTGCTTTGTTTATAGTTTTGGGCTGTTTTTTTTGTGTCTTGCTTTTTTATTGATGTATGCTTGTGTGTAATAATATATACTCTATTTGTTGTTAATAGTAATGTTATATGAGTATGTAGTAGTTAATATTGACTTTTGGATTGTTGTTGTATTATGATTAAGCATTGCTATTTAGTGTGTAGTATAAAGTAATATTTGGTGTTTAAGTTTTTAGTTATACCTTTGTAATCTCTACTAAATAATTAGTAGGTTGATTTTAATTAAAGGGATTGGTTATGGTAAAATTGCCTATTTATCTATTTAATCTGTTTAATTTAGTAATAATTTAATACAAACGTAGTTCATGTTTAAAAACATATTAGTATTTCTCACTCTTTTAGGGGGTATTCACTCTGTATACTCTCAAAATATCATTAAGGGACGTGTGCAAGATAATTTAAATGTAGAGCCATTAGCCTATGCAGTCGTGTCGGTTGAGTCAACTAAGTTAGCAGTACAAACCGATTCTAAAGGTATGTTTGAGCTCAATTTACCTACTAAGAAACATCAAATAACAGTTACACATTTAGGTTACAAAACACAAACATTTGCTGTTAAAGCTCCGTTAACAACGCCTTTAATTTGTAGTATTGAGTCTGATTCATACTCTTTAGAGAGTGTTACTGTATATGGTAAGTCTAAAGTTAACCAGATAACCCGCACATCCTTAGGTGGTGATGCAATGAATATGGAGATGATTCGTCGTATTCCTGCATTTTTGGGTGAGGTAGATATAATAAAAGCTATGCAGTTGCTTCCAGGAGTAACATCTACAAGCGAGGGGAGTTCAGGGTTTAGTGTTAGGGGTGGAGCTCCTGATCAAAATTTAGTGATGCTTGAGCACGCACCCATTTTGAG
>CAMQVM010000010.1 GCA_947038135.1 uncultured Rikenellaceae bacterium | reverse complement strand
AAAGGTGATGGAAAACAACAAAATAGCAGAGATCATGAAAAACCAACCTGCGATGAGCTTGTGCAAGCAGTTGAAAATGGTATCAGTAGGTCAAGAACTAAGCAAGACTGGGAGTAGCGAGATTTCTATTTTCATTAAAAGCACACAGGCATCACCAGGGCAAATAGTCGCAACTATACAAAAGCTATCTGTTGCGTTTCCGAATATGAAAAAAGAGTTTTTTGATCTTCTTGCTGAGCAAATTGACAAAACGGAGATGCCATCTAAACAGCTGGAGTATGCTCTTAATACTGTTCTTAATACGTTTAAATACAAGCATATAAATATATCTGATATATTAAATGTAGATATTAAATGTAAAGTTTATTCATATATCGAAATGTGTAATGAAATGCAAAAAAACAGTTGTGATATGTCGTACTATGCGCCTATACGGATTGGTTATAGTGAAAGAGTGAGTTGGGTGACTCGAGCTGATAAAGAGAAATATTCACTACCTGATGATATCTAACATATAAATACTTAAAAGTGTGAGTATGTTTATGTTAAATAGTAATTAATATGATGGTTATGAAAAAACTACCAAAATATAATAAAGGTGATAAGGTGCGATATCTTCAACTGCATGAGGCAGATTGTGGTAATGCAGAAGTGGAGGTGAAAGATGGTGTGGTTGAGTATGTGATAAACAATAGGCGTAAAAATTTGCATGAAGCACCATCTACCATTTACTATATCAATGGCTGTTTTGTTGCAGCTGATGATGTTTTTACCACTCCTGAAATAGCCCAGGGTATCGCTAATAGATTTAATGAATTTTTAAAACAACTATAAAATAATAATTGATATGAAAACAGTAAATATAGACTATGATCACATAGTAGATAATGAGGAGGAGGAAATAGCTATAGAATTGGATTTCCGTTGCTATTTTGCAACACATTTAGCATTTTATCCGATGGAAGTCACGGCTAGTATATACTCAGGCTTATCTCTTCAATCTGCGATTAAAGAATGTAAAGAAAGCTATGAAAAAGATTATTTGAAAGTTCAGATAGTAAATGTTAGAATTGATTTAAAATAATAGTGGCAAAAAAATAGATTATGAAAAACGAAAGAAAATTAGAGATAGCAGATATTAGTGGATATTTGCTATATAAACCACAAGTAGTTGTCGATATTGACGGATTTAAAATAGTGGCAAATATACATGGTCACGTAGACACTGAGCTAGTAATAGGTTATTATGTAGAAGCAGACCCGCAGGGCGAGATAATACCGATTAGTCAAGGAGATGACGAAAGCAATGATTATTGTCTTGACGAACTAGAGAGAATGTTTTGCCATGAGGTAAGACCTCTACTAATTCCTATGTCAGCCATTGATAAGCCTATGACTATTGACGGATACAATAACGGCGAGCCATTTGTGCCAATTATTGAGTTGATGAAAAGAACACCCAATGACTACAGTTTCGAATTGGCATATTGTGATGAAATATCACTTGAAGAAGACTTCTACCAATTAGATTGTGGTATTATAGAATATTATTGGCTTATGGACGACGACGACTTTAGATGCTCCACGATACAATTATCGTTATTGGATTATCAGCTTCTCTATCAATGGCACTTTGATGTCAACGACCTTATCGGTCAAGGCTTAGCGATTAACAAAATGGAGTATTACGAAAATTGTGAAATAGTAACCGAATAATATTTTTGTTGAATTTTTAAACTTATTAAATAATAACTTATGAAGAGTATAAAAAAAGAAAATGTTAAATTGATATATATAGACCTCTTCTGTGGAGCAGGAGGAACATCCACGGGTGTTGATTCAGCACGCTACAAAGGTTCAAAATGTGCAAAGGTGGTTACTTGTGTTAACCATGATAAGAACGCAATAGAGAGCCATGAATCAAACCATCCAAAGGTATTGCATTTCACTGAAGATATAAGGACGTTAGAACTATCTTCAATGATTGAGCACGTTGAAAAGATGAAAGTTATATATCCTGATGCCTTTGTTGTCCTTTGGGCTTCACTAGAGTGTACGAATTTTTCAAAGGCAAAAGGCGGTCAACCACGCAATGCAGATAGCCGAACATTAGCCGAACATCTATTTCGTTATATTGATGCTTTTGATCCTCATTATATCAAGATAGAGAATGTAGAAGAGTTTATGAGTTGGGGTGATATTGATGAATATGGAAAGCCCATATCTATGGATAAAGGTAAAAGTTATGAGAAGTGGGTTTATAAGATTAAGTAGTATGGATATAAGTTTGATTTTAAAATATTAAATGCTGCTGATTATGGCGCATACACCTCTCGGAAACGCTTCTTTGGGATTTTTGCCAAAGAATTTTTGCCTATCGTTTTTCCTCAGCAAACTCACTCAAAGATAGTTGAATCTAACTTGTTTGGATCTTATGAAAAATGGAGGTCTGTAAAAGATGTTCTAAACTTTAATGACGAGGGCAATTCTATATTTAACAGAAAAAAGGATTTGTCAGACAGAACATTAGAGCGTATTTATGCAGGTCTTATAAAGTTTGTTGCAGGAGGTAAAGATAAATGGATGTTGAAATACAACTCTATCAATAAAAAAACAGGTAAACATATACCACCAAGCATTGATGAACCATGTCCTACTGTTAGCTGTCAAGGTCGATTGGGCCTTGTTAAGGCAGATTTTTTATCAAAGTATTTTGGAGGACACCCAGAGAGTAAGGTGCAAAGCATTGCAGATCCTTGTGGCACATTAACAACAAAGGATAGATTTTCTAAAATTGGTGTTCACTTCTTATCTAAGCAATATAGCGGACACCCAGAGAGTAAAAATATCGGGGTAAATGGTCCAACAGGAACAATAACTACTATAGACCATCATGCGTTTGTTTCTGCATATTATGGTAATGGCTTTAATACTCAGATTGAGTCTCCTGCACCAACTATAACAACAAAAGATAGGCTCTCTTTGGTATCATCTCAGTTTTTATCAAGTGTCAATAATGTACCAGAAATCACCACCGTGCCGAAGTGTAACCTTACAGTTGTTGATAAATTTTTAATGAATCCACAGTACAATTCAGCAGGAGGAAGTGTAGACAAGCCTTGCTTTACTCTTATTGCTAGAATGGATAAAATGCCTCCTTCCTTGATAATGACAGAAACTGGAGATGTTTGTATTGAGGTGTATGAGTCAGATAGCCATATAGCTGTTAAAATCAAAGAATTTATGGCAATCTATGGTGTTGTGGATATTAAAATGCGAATGTTGAAAATACCAGAACTTAAAATGATAATGGGCTTTCCTGAAGATTATACGCTGATAGGCACTCAGGCGGAGCAGAAAAAATACATAGGAAATGCTGTTGAGGTAACAATGGCACGTGTATTATGCGAAGCTCTGTGTGAGCAATTACATGAGTTGGATTTAAAACCAATAAATAAAGCTGCATAGATATGAGTGGAAACAAGAACAAAAAAATAGCATTTAATTACTTTGGTGGTAAGTTTACTTGGATTGAGCATTTATATGCGCACTTTCCTCCTGGATTTACTCACTTAGTGGATCTCTTTGCAGGTTCGATGGCTGTTTCTCTGAATTACAAGGGCAGGTGTATTAAAACAGCAAACGAGATAAACACAGACATAACTAATTTCTTTGAAGTTTTAAGAAATGACGAAGAGATCTTAACAAGGTTACTGCTTCTTACCCCTATATCTGAAACAGAATATAATAACTGTTGGGAAATGTCTGATGATAAAATAGAACAGGCTAGACGCTTTTATGTGAGAGTACGCCAGTCATTTTTTGGATTAGGGGCTCAACGAAAAAACAAAGGGTGGCACATGGCAAAACTTCATGTCAATGCCCAGGGAGGTGAAACAGTTAGCCGCTGGAATAATGCTATAGCAAAACTTCATGATGTAGCTGAGGTTTTAAGAACAGAGTTTCAAATTATGAATAGGAATTATACAGAGTGTATTGATATGATTGATAACCCTAACGCCTTTTTTTATTGTGATCCACCCTATCCACTAGAGAGTCGAAAATCATCTAATGATTATAAGTTTGAATTTACAAATGAAGATCATAGAGAGCTTGCTAGTCAATTACACTCTATTGAAGGCAAAGCAATGATTAGTGGTTATGACTGCCCTTTAATGAATGAATTATATGGAGATTGGTGTAAGATTAAATTTCCTGTTAAAAAGAACAATATTCGTAGTAGCAAGGTGCAAGAAGTGATATGGTGCAACTATGACGCTACTATTAACAATTTATTTAATAATTAAAAATAACAAAGTAGATTATGAAAACATTAATAATTTCCATCGTAGCACTATGTGGCTTCACTAGCTTTATTAGCTGCACAGTAAACAAGGTATTAGTAGTTAGGGTAACAGAGCATATAGAGTGTGATTGTGAGCCTATATACAAGCCATCATATACACCATTAGATGCATTAGATCAGAGGCTATTAGATGCAGAGTCTGCATTTGATATTAAATGGTATTAAACAGATGTTGTAAAGCTGTTATAAAGCAAATACATATAAAGTAAACAGAAATGAAAAAAATAATGTTCAACGACACGGTAAACCTTACACAAGCGGTGATTGGTGGGAGGAAAACACAGACTAGGCGAGGTGAAAAGTGGTTAGAAACTATCGATGGGTGGAAAAAGCTAGGGTATACCGAAATGAAAACACGAGGTCAATACTTAGAATTGCACGACCCGATAACGAAAGAATTTATAAGGCATATAATGCCTTATCAGGTTGGCGAGATCGTGGCAGTGGCTCAGAGTTATTACAATATTACATCTTTAATATCTCATTATGGAGAGGTATTCATGGAGCATAATATAACACTTGCAAGCGCAGGGTATAATAATAAAATGTTCGTAAAATCCGACCTAATGCCCTACCGAATAGAGATTACAGAGGTTTGGGTTGAGAGATTGCAGGGTATCAGCGATGAAGATTGTTTGAAAGAGGGTATTACTTACCTTGATGACTTTGATAAATTCTACTTCGAACGAAAAGGTAGAAGTGAGGGTTTTTACTTCACCACTCCTAGAGAAGCATTTGCATCACTGATAGACAAAGTGAGCGGTAAAGGAACATGGAACAGCAACCCATTTGTATGGAGGTATGAGTTTAAAATCATAAATAATGAGTTATAGCGAGATGACAGCTTCAGTCGAAAGCAAAGGATTCAAAGATACATTGATTGAAACATATAACAGTATACAGCATTATTCTACAGTGGTTGATGATTTGAAAAAGCAGCTTAAATGCAACCAATCTAATCTTATGAACGATTCGGCAAATATGAAAAAACTTATATTAATAGCTGAACGATCTGAAGACATCAAAGAATCTGTTGAAGTTGTAGGAGATAAGCACACTTTGAGAGTGGTGGTTGATGATGAATTATTTGAAATATGCTTTGAGGGCATAGATCTAAATTATGATGTTAAGTGTAATAAATACAAAGTATTAAACAGATAATTTAATAAAAAACAATATGAGAGTAAAAATATCAATAAAAGACAAAGACACTCGGGCGTACATAAGATACCTATTTGGTAACGACACAGAGGGCGATGCGCTAAGGCTCTCACGTCAGCATCCTATCGGGCTGCTTTGTTGCGCCCTGGTATCTTACTGCGACTCAATAGACAATAGGGTAGGTGATGATATAGTGACTTTTATACTGCCATGCGCAGTATCTACTCGCAGTGGTCATACAAAACATTGTCATTTCACTATTGAAGATGAGGGTAAAATAGTAGACTGTATCTCGTCGATGAAAAAACTAGACTTTCACCAGCACTGGGTTAATGGTCTTACCTCTGGGGTTCGCAAAAAGGACATCATAGAGAGTTACATATTAACGAGAGGGCTCTTTGATATTAATGCTGATAGCCAAAATAAAACAGCATATAGATTGCAACAAAGACTTCTGAACAGTAAAATTAAAAACTATTATGACAAGGCGAATGTAATAGATAAAAAAATAAAAGAGGAGCAACTTAAATATACTAAAAGATATGGGATATAAAAGTTTTACGTGTTGTGTGTCGCTTATAGAGATAGGCTCTACAACCCACACAAATTTATTAAGTGAAAGAGAGGTTGTGTGCGCTGAGAAAAATATGATGTCGGAACACGGTGTGATGTATACTCAAGAGAGCACACTTTTACTAACTAATGACGAGTTGCAACAGATGAAGAGAAAGATGGAGCATTACCAGGTGGTGCTCCATCTTTCAGATGGTGTAATATGTTGGGGCGATAAGGAGCATCCAGTGCACGCTACTTATCAATATGGCTTAAATGGAGCTCAAATTTTACTGTCAAGACAAGCAATAAAATCAATGTTTGAAAAAAAAGTATAACAAATCGTGTATAGCAAACTCACTTTTTTAGTGAGTTTGCGTTACATAATAAGCCAATAACCCCTAAAGCTAAGTAGTTTAATCACTATTTAGCTTTTTTTTATCTGTATGGTAGGTCGAACATAGTCTAATTGCTTGTTAAGGCAGTTTATCGTTGTGCTGCAAGATGTCTTAATTCATATTGCTAGTTAGGTTACTTTTGTATAAAAAGAGATAATGAAAAATTATGAAGTCTTATTAGCTCACTCAATGAGTTACAATGATGCAAAAGGGGGTGGTGTAACTAATATAAGAGATGAACTGAAAAATAACAGTATTGGCTATTACCCGATATTTGGAGTGGTAACGACTGAATATAGTTGTTGGAGTGAAAACTACACTATCACGCAGCTCGAACAAGACCTGCTAGCTAATGAAGCCAACCCCTTAATAAAAGGTCACTTCATGCATATTAATAGCGGTGGTGGTTACACATGGTATGTTGATAGAGTAGTTAACACAATCAAAAACTTAAAGAAGCCAATATATACTCTTTGTGAACATATATGTGGTTCTGCGGCCTATTGGCTAGCAGCATATTCTACTAAAATTGTAGCTCTTACACCTTTTGATCGGGTCGGTTCAATCGGTACCATGACAATCATCATGGACCAGAGTAAAGCATTTGAGATGCACGGAATGAAACATATAACTGTAAAATCTCATCGCTCAGATATGAAAAATAGTATCATGGATGATATATTGAGAGGCGAAGTAGAAGAGTATATATCTAAATTTCTCGACCCAATACAGGCAGTTTTTGAAAGTGATGTAAAAGCTGGTAGGGCTAAGATGCGCAAGCTTGATGATACCCATACTGTATTTAGAGGGGACTTGTTTTATGCAACCGAGGCGGTTGAGATAGGTCTTATAGATAGCGTGGTGGGATCACGCACTAAAGCTGTTGAAGAGGCAAAAACACTATGCAATAATTTCCAAACAACAAATAATAATCTTTTAAAAATTTTACGATGAAAGAAAAAATTTTAGCTATTTTCCAAATGTTAGGTTTTGTAGACAAGGTACAAGATCCTAACTCAATTACAGCAGAACAGTGGGCGCAAGTAGCTGCTGCTTATGAAGAGACTCACGGCACACCTTTAGCGACTGATGCACAATCAGAGGTAGATGCAGCAGCACAGGCACAGTTGGCAGTTAACAACAGTGTGATTGCTACATTGTCTGAGAACGTAATGAGCGTATTAGCTTCTACGCCTATTGCAGGAGTGCCATCTGCAGAGCCAGTAAGCCCAGCTAACTCATCTGTGTCAGCTTCTACTCAAACACCAATCGACAGTTTAACTGCGTCGGTTACCTCGCTGTTAGGTGTGTTTAGTCAACTTGCTAATTCACCTGCTCCTGATGTGGCTCAGACGTTGGTGGTAAATAGTGGAGAGCACACCGCTAGCCATCTTTTTGGTATTGAAAACGAAGCCTACTCTTTGAATAGACGATGGAACTTAGCAAGTGCCAACCCTGCATTAGTAGACAATAGCAGGATTTCAGCTAGTGAGAATAAATCTCTTACTAGTGCTGTATATAATGAGCTAGCTAGCTTCTCTTTGTCTATTGCTGATAGAATGAAGATGCAACTAAGCTCTGCAACTATACAGGCTTCTATGACACCGCCCACCATCAACACGCCAACGGTTAACCATTTTGATAATTTTATTATCTCACGTCAAGATGCTATTATTACTCACCTTGCTAAGTTTAAAAACATATATGAGTTATTCCCTCGCTTTTATGGTGTGCAAGATAAGGCACTAATGACTAATGCATTTTTCGGTAACTTTTCGCAGGCATATCAAAAAGGTAAGGTTTTTAAAGGCAGTGTTACTCTATCTCCAGAGATTGCGTATGTTGATGATGCCATGTTTAAACATGAGTTTGGTAGCTACAAAGAGCTTGAGCGTTCATATTTAGGGTATCTTAATAAAGAGGGTTCGGCAGCTATCAAGTGGACTTTTATCGAATGGTGCTTGATTAACATTGCTGAAACTTTATTGTTGGAGCAGGCCAAACGTAAAATTTTCGGTTGTTATGTTAAGCCTGAAGAGAATATGCCAGGGCACTCTATGCACACAGGTAACGGTGTTTTGATTACGCTTCTGCGTTATTACAAAGAGCATAAGGTTTTACCGTTTATTCAGGACTACACAAGCGGTGGTGTTGTATCGGGAGCCTTGATGTTTGATATGATTGAAGAGATGGTTGCTAAGGTATCTGAAAAGGTTGATGATGTGAATGATTTTGTTATTTTCGCAAACGCCAACCATAAGCCAGCATATCTTAAGCATATACGAGAGAGTTATGGTACTGATCAAGACTGGACTGCTCAAACATCTACATTCTTTGATACACAGGTAGCAATTAAATGGGTGCCATATATGTATGATCTACCAATGGTAATTATATCTAAGCCAGGTAATATTCAATGTATCGAAAATGTAGCAGGTGAGATGTTATCGCTATCATTTGATCAAGAGATGGAGAGCGTATTAGTATGGTCGGTTTGGAAAGAGGGCGTGGCTGCATACTTTGCAGGAAAACCATTTGCAACACGTGAGTCGCTGGAGGCTGATGATATGGCTTCGCAAGAGATATTCTTTAATCTACCAACTATCACCTCAGAGATAGATGCAACAGTTATTGTAGCCAAAAAGAATAGGTTTGTATATTCGCCTGCTTTAAATACTGCATCTAAGACTATCACAGATATACAAGGTGCGCTGCAAGGTGCATTCTATTGTATTGAGAATAACCATACCGCCTTTGTTTCTGAAGTGGCTAAAAGTGGTAAGTTTGAAGGTATTACAGAGGCTTATGCTCCAGTCGCTAAAGGTGATTATCTGTTAGTTGTGCTTAATAGTGCAGGCGATAAATTTTTAGAGCTTGAAAGATGCGTTAATGGTGTGCGCAAAATCAACAAAGCTAAACTTCCTAATGTAACAGTTTAATTTAAATTATGAAAAAAAGAGATAAAATACTACTCTATACTATCGCAATAATCTTTGCGGTAGTATTACTTATCTGCTGCTCTGATTTGGTGGCAGGATGTGTAATGACAGCAGGGGTGATTCCTATGTCTATTATAGGCAATATTGATGAAGTTAATGATCGAGAGGTAGCAGGTAAATCTATTGCTACTCGTGTGTGGCTTATTCATGTTAGCCAAATTGATAGAAGTGTACCATTTCCTAAGGCGAATACTAATAGAGAGATAGCTTCTTTGCAGCTTAAAGAGGGTGAGTATCCACACTACATGGAGGCTCACACTAATCCTACTGATACGTCAACGCTTGAAAAGGGCGATTTGTCGGTAAGTGCAACAAATACTTTCGGTATGATTTTAGGAGGAAACTCGCCTAAGTTATTAGATTTCTTGGAGAACTATGCAGGCGGTAAATTCCTTATTATACATGAAGATTTTGTTGAGGATAAAAAGATTTTGTTGGGGTCGCTCAACTATCCTATGGTCCTTAAGAGTGTCACCAGAGATAGAGGGGCTGAACGTGTCGCTGCCGAAATTAAGTTTGAAAATAACGCCTTTGCACAGCCACTTATCTATGTGGGTGATCTGTCAGGTGCTGCTGCTGTAACAGTTGATGGTCCTGCCGTTGCAGTAGGTGGTTCGGGCGACTATAAGCTAACAGGTAGTGTTGTTATTGCTAGTGTTACAGGTATTACCGCTAATGATGTTGGGCGTGTAGTTACTTTTATTGGGTCGGGTAGTGCTTCTGTTGAAGAGAGTGCTACTTTTATTCTAAAAGATGGCGCTACATGGAGCGGTACTCCTGGTTCAAAGATATCGTTTAAAATATTTGATGCTTCTCCAACTCTTGTAGAAGAGGACGGTAGCAGAATTCAAAAATTGTAAGGCTATGGAATTTGCAGAAAAGAAGCAAGCATTAGAACGCTTGAATGATGGCTTTTGTGAAGATGATGCTTCTCTACTAAAAGAGAAGCGTCCATCTTCAAGGCTGTTAGCACGTAGGGCACGTTTAAAAGATGAGGCTAGCAAGATCATTTGGGAACTACTTAATTATTGCACCGAGGAGGAGATTGTGTTAAATCGCTCTCGGGTTGATGATGAGGTTGAGGCTGTCATTGTTGCAGAGGTTGACAATAAGGTTGATGATAAAGTTGAGGCTGTAATTGTTACCGAGGTCGCTGATGAGGTTGATGATAAAGTTGAGGCTGTCATTGTTACCGAGGTCGCTGATAAGGTTGATGATAAAGTTGAGGCTGTAATTGTTGCCGAGGTCGCTGATGAGGTTGCTGATAAAGTTGAGGCTGTAATTGTTGCAGAGGTTGACAATAAGGTTGACAATAAATCTACTAAAGAGCCTAAAGCAGCATCTCAAAAAAAAAGCAAAAAGAAGATGAGTTTGAAAAAATAGAGTGGTCTAAGATAGAAGATGAGGATATACAACTATGCCACATCGTCTATAATGATAGGATCTATACTTACAGACAAATGGAGGTTTTGGATTCGGAGCTTGATATCTCTCCTACGGCTACAACCGTTAGAGATTTTGCAGAGCTCCGTGCTCGAAACCTTCTTTGCTTTGAAGAGTTGGCTTATTATAACAGCAATGGGTGCTTTAAACGTGTGCATCCTATTGTTATTAATAAGTTAGAGTATAGAGATTTGGCTATGCTATGGCTCACAGATAGAGCGCAGTTTTTTACAAAGCATAAAAATTGTGCTCATAATGTGTATAGATACTCTGGTGGGCGAAATGAAGCCTTGCATATCAAGCATTCAGCACGTTTAGCACTGTTTGATTCGATAGTCAATGGTAATATAATAAGATAATGAAAGAACGTATATATGAGCTCGCTAGCAAGGGGAGCACTATGCAAGAAGTTGCAGATATAATATCTAATGAAAATAACCTTACCAGTGCTAATATTTTATCATCATTACTATCTGATGGAGATGAGGCTACAATGTTTCATGTAGGTGTATTGGCGTATATTGAAGCTCCTGAACACCTGCTATATTTGGCTGCTATGGATGGAGATGTAGAAGCTATTAACCTACTTTTAAAGTTGAAAAAAGAGCGTGAGATAGATAAACTTGTTAATGATTTATTTTAATTGATGTTTAATAAAAAACCTGCTAAAACAGCAGGTTTTTTTGTGTCCAATTTACCTTAATTATTATCTGTAATTTTGCACTATAAATAATATTAAATGAGTGCAATACAAAAGATAGAGAGCTACCATCCCGATGTGATAAACGAGTTTGTTAAAACAGGCTCATCGTTTACCATTCCTGCTGAGGTGCAGCAGGTGATCATGCAGATGAGCTGGGCGATGGAGGTATATGATAAGCAGCGAAATATAACACGTGCTGCAAAGAAGCTTGCAGAACGTGTGTTAGCATCGCAGGGTGTGGATATGAGTATTCCAACGGCTAAATCACGCATATATAGTGCGCTATCTTATTTTGATGTTGACCAAAATGTACCTCGTACAGTGTGGCTAAAAGACGCAGCAAATAAATTTGAGGATCTTGCCAAAATAGCAGTAAAGAGTGGTAACCTTGCAGTGGCAGAGAGGTGTTTGGCTAGGTCTATTGAGAATCGTTTGCAGGCAGTAGACCAGGACAACAATAAATCGCTAGCTGTTACCTACCTTATAAGCAGTGAGCTCTCAGCAGAAGATTTAGGTTTTACAAGCAAAAATAAAAAGGAGATTGCTCGTAAAGCTAGCGAGGGTGGATATATAAATATTATTAATCAACTACCTGTTGATGATGCGCAAAAGAAGCAGCTTTTGGCAGATTGTGAAATTATAGATGTTGAAGAGGATGAATGAGCTAGAATACATGAAGATACATCAAGACATAGAGTCTAAATATATGAATAAATTGCAGTTAAGGGCAGCTGCTTTAGATACTAATATTTTGATAGCTCGTGTGGCTCGTGGCACAGGTAAAAGTGAGGGGATTTTAGTACCTCGTATTATCAAGGTGGCAGATAGTATGCCTGGGGAGTTAAGCTTTTTAGTCCATAAAACCTATGTGGCTCTAATGACTAATATAGTGCCTAACCTTAGATCTATATTTGCACAACCTACTGCTAGTGGTAAAGCTCTATTAGAAGAGGGTGTTGATTATGTAATTGGCACTGCTAAGTTACCATCGCATTTTATATCACCACGATATCCAATTTCATTTCCTCGTCACTCTATTGTGTTTCGCAATGGCCATAATATACAGCTGGTCTCGTCTGATGTAGCTGATAGTGTGGCTGGGCGTTCTGCTACCCATGCATTTATTGAAGAAATGAAACATCAAAATGGTAGTAAGTTAAAATCTCGTATATTTCCTGCTCTGCGTGGTGGTTTTAATGCTCCACGAAACTCTCCATACTTTGGAGGCATTACAGGTATCACCGATGCCGCACGGTTAGACCTTGGAGAAGACAATTGGTATGATGAGTTTGAGGCTAATGTAGATAAAGATTTGTTAGATGACATTGTTACTATTGCTCTTCATGTTGATGGTGCTAAGCAAGAACTTATAGTTTTAGATAATTTAATACGTGGCACTCGTAACCCTCTGGAGCTTGATAAATATATGGACAAGCGAGCAAAAGCACTACATATAATAGCTATGTGGCAGCCAAACTTAAATGAGATGCGAAGCAATGCAACGGCTTTTCTTACTGCTAGTACTTTTGTTAACAAAGATGTGTTGGGGTTTAAATATTTTCAAAATCAATTTAAAGCGCTAAGTCAAGATGAGTTTTTAAGCTCTATATGTAATATCGTACAGCCAAAAGTTACCAATGCTTTTTTTGTGAATTTCAATAAATCTAAACACTGTTATAGTGATAGTTATAAATATGCAGGGATAATGAATTTCAATCTTAATGATGATTTTAAACTTACTGCAGACTACTTAAAGTATTATAGCTCTCGTAAAAGCTTATTGCTTGGTTTTGATCCTGGTAATTTTGCTAGTCTTGTAGTAGGTCAAGAAAATACAAAGGCTCGAGAGATGCGAATAATCAAGAATTTCACCATCTACACGCCTGCAACTCATGCTGTGCTAGCTAAAGACTTTAACGACTTTTTTGGCAGCTCATATAATAAAGAGCTACCCATAATACTGTATTGTGATAGAGCTGGTAATAAAAAGAAGAGAGAAGCAGACCAGATTACCACCGATGCAATATCGCTTAAAAAAGAGCTTGAGTATTATGGTTATAATGTGCAGTTGATGACTGAAAAGCAGCGCACTATTTTCTACTTTGAGCACTACCGTTTACTATTGTTTCTTTTAGGTGAGGAGTATTTGTCGATGTATAAAATTAGAATTGATGATAATGAGTGTGCTGATTTAGTTTCATCGATACAGCTGTCGCCAATAACCAAAACAGATAACAAAATAGAGCTCGACAAGACCTCCGAGCGAAAAGTTCCGTTGCATCGACAAGCAGCACTCACCACGCAGCTCTCTTCAGCTTTAATGTATCTGCTTTTTGGTAGGTATCATGAGCAGTTACCCGATGAGTATAAAAGAGGGGTAACCTTAATAAGTTATCAATAAATATTAATAATTAGGGTGTTTAATATGGTTTTGATAGGTAATATACTGATTTCTAGCGTTTTGATTATCACGGGTGTTTTTCTTTAAAATACAAATGATAGGAGAGTCCGACCATGCTAAATCCTAAAAGTGTTCTGCAAGCCACGTTTAAAGCATGGATATATGACAAGGGCAGAGGTAAGAGAAGAGGAATCAAAATGTTACAAGTAAAAAGCATATATCGAAATGATGGTTTATGGATAGTGCAACAAAATAACAATAAAGGATATAAAAGAATGAATAATGAAATTAAAGGTGTTCAGGCGTTGAGATTGGCTAGCGAAGTGTCGAAGCTGCAAGATGGTTATTTTGATATAGCCTTTTATCCTTACAACTCAACCAAAGGAGTAGCTGTTGCAAAACTGAAAGTGATCAAAGGGTGCAAGGTGCGTAAGCAGTTGCCTACTGATAGGTTCGCACGGAGCTCTGAAAACTTCTTTTTGTTTACCGATGCTGATGGTAAACCTAAGATGTGTTATAAGTATTTAATTAGATATATATCATTTCCTCAAGATGAGGGTAAATTAAGAAAAGTAATATGGATAAATTAGGGATACATACAGATGGCTATGGTGTTATTAGTTATCAAATAGGTAACGAGGCGTTGGGTAATATGCTCTCTACACCTTATGGTGTGAGCTCATCAGGAGCTCCATCGTCGCTTATGCGGATCAATGATGTTAGTATATTACCTCGTGGTGTGCGTAATAACCTACCTGTTGAGTTAGAGAATGATATCAAGCGTCATCGCCTTATGCCATCGATACTTGACAAGCAGACAAAAATATTGTTGGGTGATGGTGTTGGCTTCTATCGAAACATATATGTAGATGGTAAGATGACCAGAGAGTGGTCTGAACTCTCAGATGTTCGCAATTGGTTGGATAGCTGGGTTGGTAGTGGCATTGCAGAAGATGCTAATGATTTGATGCTATCTATTATATCTAACTTCTATTACCATGGTGATTACTTTGTGAAGTGGCGGTTTAGTCAAGGTAAAAGGTTTGGGTATAACAGTAAGCCAGTTGCAGGGCTGGAGCTGGTTGAAACACGTAAGGCACGACTTGCTACCTCTGCCACCTCTAATATGTTTATTGATGATCTTGATTATAGTGATTATAATAAGGTTGTTGTAGGCAATTGGCAAAGGGCTACTAGAGATATGAAGATATATCCACTGCTTAAAATCAATAACATAAACAGCTATAACTATGCAGCGATATCTCACCATGCAAATATTGATACAGGTAATATATATGGTTGGAATAGATCGTATGAGGGCTCTAAGGAGTGGTTGCAGCTAAGTAATGAGAGTGTTGGGTTTGTGCGCTCGTTCTTGAATAACTCTTTGGCTGCACGTATTCATGTGATTATACCTAACGAGTGGGTAATTGGAAAAAAAGACTCCATTGCAAAGGTGTGCACTGATAATATACAGTTGCAGGCGAATGATAAAGAGCTGTCGTTGTTTAGCGGTATTGAGGTCGGTACTGTCTACCGAGAGGAGTATCTACTAAGGTATATTAACAAGCGTTTAGCCGACCTATCAGAGTATCTATCAGGGGCGAATAATCAAGGTAAAGCGTTTGTGTCTGAGTCTTTCATGAATAATGATGGACACATAATAGAGTGGAAGCTCCAACCTGTTGACCTCAAATATAAAGAGTATATCGAATCGATTATTTCAATAGACCGAAGAGGCGACGAG
>CAMQVM010000009.1 GCA_947038135.1 uncultured Rikenellaceae bacterium | reverse complement strand
GATAGGGCGCTTTCCTGGAGGATTCTTAAAACGTGAGGCACGTCCATCAGATAGCGAGATTCTTGTTTCTCGCCTGATAGACAGAGCAATTAGACCTTTGTTTCCAGCTGATTATCATGCTGATGTATTTGTAACGGTTAATCTAATCTCAGCAGAGGCAGATATACAACCAGACGCTCTTGCAGGTCTTGCAGCTAGTGCGGCACTTGCAGTATCTGATATACCTTTCGGGGGTCCTATTTCAGAGGTTCGTGTAGGTCGTGTAGATGGTGAGTGGGTTGTTAACCCTACATTCTCGCAGATGCCAAATGCAGATATTGATATTATGGTAGCTGCAACGTATGACAATATATTGATGGTTGAAGGTGAAATGCTTGAGGTTTCAGAGGCAGAGATGCTAGAGGCTATCAAGATCGCTCACACAGAGATCAAGAAGCATTGTCAAGTACAAATGGAGCTTACTAAAGCAGTAGGAAAAGAGGTTAAGCAGGTTTATTGCCATGAAAACAATGACGAGGCACTTCGTGCTCAAGTTGTTGCTGCTACTTATGACAAAGCATACGCAATTGCAATGGCTGATTCAGCTAAGCATGAGCGTTCAGATAACTTCGCAGCTTTAGAGGGTGAATTTATTGCTACACTTCCAGCAGATGACGCAGATAAAATATCGATGGCTAAGCGCTATTTCCACGATAATGTGCTAAAAGAGGCTATGAGAAATATGATTCTTAACGAGGGTAAGCGTCTTGATGGTCGTAAGACTGACGAGATACGTCCTATATGGTCAGAGATTTCATATCTTCCAGGTGCACACGGATCAGCTCTATTTACTAGAGGTGAAACACAATCTATCACTACTGTTACACTTGGTACAAAGATGGATGAGAAGCAGATAGACTCAGTACTTTTACAAGGAACTGAAAAATTTGTTCTTCATTACAACTTCCCTCCATTTTCAACTGGTGATGCACGTCCATCAAGAGGTATATCTCGTAGAGAGATCGGTCATGGTAACCTAGCGTTCCGTGCCCTTAAATCTATGATACCTACTGGTGAGGCTAACCCTTACGCTATACGTGTTGTATCAGACATCCTTGAATCTAACGGTTCGTCGTCTATGGCAACAGTTTGTGCAGGAACATTAGCTCTTATGGATGCAGGTATTAAGATCAAGCGCCCAGTTTCGGGTATTGCTATGGGTCTTATTACAGATACTAAAAATGGTAAGTTTGCCGTTCTATCTGATATATTAGGAGATG
This sequence comes from uncultured Rikenellaceae bacterium, assembly GCA_947038135.1. Classification (GTDB taxonomy): domain Bacteria; phylum Bacteroidota; class Bacteroidia; order Bacteroidales; family Rikenellaceae; genus CAMQVM01. Next base: position 15,790 of record CAMQVM010000009.1, on the reverse strand, counting down.
AGGATCACTTAGGAGATATGGACTTTAAAGTTACTGGTACTTCAAAAGGTATTACAGCTACTCAAATGGATATTAAAGTTGATGGTCTTCCTTACGAAGTACTTGAAAAAGCTTTAGAGCAGGCAAGAGCAGGTCGCTTACATATATTAGGTAAGATTACTGAAACTATGGCTGCACCACGTGAGGACTACAAGCCAAACGTACCTAGAGTTACACAAATTAGAGTTCCAGGTGAGTTTATTGGTGCGATTATTGGACCTGGTGGTAAAATAATCCAAGAGATGCAGAAGGTTACAGGTGCAACTATCACTATTACAGAGGTAGAAAAAGAGGGTGTTGTAGATATCTTCACTGTTGACAAAGATGCTATGGAGGCAGCAATCAAGATGATTAAAGACATCGTTACTCTTCCAGAGGTAGGCGAAATTTATACAGGTAAGGTTAAATCAATCATGGCATTTGGTGCATTTGTTGAGATTCTTCCTGGAAAAGATGGTCTACTACACATCTCAGAGATCGACTACAAGCGTTTCGAGAGCATGGAAGACACTGGTATCAATGAGGGCGATATCTTAGAGGTTAAGCTAATTGAGGTTGATGCTAAGAGTGGTAAGTTCAAGTTATCTCGCAAGCCACTACTTGAGATGCCTGAAGGATGGGTTGAGCCTGTTCGTACAGAGCGCCCAGATCGCAGAGGTGATGACAGAAATAGAGCACGTCGTCCTGAGCGAAAATTTAGTAGATAAAAAACACCTAAATAATTAAGGAGGTGTATAGCATAAAAGCAAATACACCCCCTTTAATTGACGTGAAACAGACATTATATTAAAAAAAATAGTAAATTAATTGTATGAATTAAATTATTTACTACCTTTACCAAATATTTTGATTGTGACACACAATAATTAATAACAATAACATATTTAATTTAAACTGCTATGAAAAAAATTTTTAAAATTAGCTTAGTTGCAATTATAGCTGCTGTAACTTTGACTAGCTGTAACTGTTTCAAGAAAGTTGCTAAAAACATCAACGAGCTAAGCATCACAAGCTCTCCAGCTGTACTTACCTTGAAAGGTAGCACAGTAGACGCTGTTTGTACATTAGAAGTACCTGCAAAGGTATTTGTTACATCAGCTGTATTAAAGGTAACTCCAGTATTGGTTTACGAAGGTGGCGAAATTATCGGTACTCCTAAGTATTTCCAAGGTGAAAAAGTTAAGGACAACTACACAGTAGTACCTTACGGTGAGGCTAGCAAAATGACTCTTGCTGCTTCTTTTGAGTACAAGCCAGAGATCAAGCGTTCTACTCTAGTATTACGTGTTGAGGCAAAATGTAAAAAAGGTGACCTAGTTGCTCTTCCAGAAGAATTTATTGTTGCTGAAGGTGTTAGCACTGTTCAGTTATTAGCTGATGATTTCGCAAAGTTATCTATCGCTAAAGACAACTTCAAAAGAGTTACTACAATCTCTGAGAAAGCAAACATTATGTATACTGTAAACAGTTCAGTTGTACGTTCTAAGGAGCTATCTTCTGACGAACTAGCTACTCTTCAAAACTTCATCAAGGAGAACGAAGGTGCTTACAGAAGAACAGTAGGTGATGTATACGCAAACGCTTATGCTTCTCCAGAGGGTCCTTTAGAGTTAAACGACAAGCTTTCAGCTAGCCGTGGTACTTCTACTGAGAAGGCACTTGCTAAGAAGTTCAAAAAAGACAAAACTCCTGCTAAAGGTATCCAAGTTGATGCTTTAGGTGAGGACTGGGATGGCTTTAAGGAGCTAGTTGAGCAGTCTAACATCGAGCAGAAAGATCTAATTCTTCAAATCCTACAGATGACTCAAGATCCTGAGAAGCGTGATGCTGAGATCAAGAATCTAGCTGCAGTATTTACTGTACTTTCTGAGACTATCCTACCTGAGCTACGTCGTTCAAGACTACAGGTTGACGTAGACGTTGAAGGTTACACTGACCAAGAGATCAAAGATCTAGTTAATGGTGACATCAACTCTCTTAAGATCGAAGAGGTACTTTATGGTGCTACTCTTTTCACTGACCTTGCAACTCAAACAAAAGCTTACACTGCTGCAACTAAGAACTTCGCTTCTTGTTACAGAGCATGGAATAACCTAGGTGTTGTTCTTGCTAAAGATGGTAAAATCAACGAGGCTAAAGGTGCATTTGCAAAAGCTGCAAACCTTAACGCTTCTTCTAACGAGGTTATCAATAACTTAGGTGTTATCGCTCTATTTGAGGGAAACAATGCAGAGGCTAAGAAGTATTTCTCTTCTATCTCTACATCTGATTCAAAATACAACATGGGTCTAGTAAACCTTGCAGAAGGAAACTATGCTGCTGCTGTTAAGACACTAGAAGGTTATAACCTTGCTGTTGCTGAAGTATGTAATGGTAATGTTTCTCGTGCTAAGACTATCTTATCTTCTGAGAAATCAGCTGCTGCTGATTACCTTAAGGCATTAATTGCTGCTAAAGAGGGTAACGGTGCTGGTGTTACTTCTAACCTTAATACTGCTATCTCTAAAGATGCTTCTTACGAGGCTCTTTCTAAGAATGAGGTTGAGTTTATTAAGTATGTAAAGTAATTTATATTGATAAATATATCAATATTTAAATAAGTAACGAGAGCCTCAAAATTTGATTTTGAGGCTCTCGTTTTTTTTAAGGGAAGAGTGATTGTAGGTGATTCTATCCAGATTATAATTTACTAACTGTTAACCGCTCTCAACAACACATACAGATAGACCGTTGCAAAACTAAGAAAAAATTTAAACTGGTGAAGATCGCCTGTAAATTGATGAAATACAAAGAATTGAGGGTTAAAGTAAAAGGGCATACATTTAGTAGGCAGCTGAGTACTAATCCCTGAAATTCAGCAGTTCTCAATTTTTTAACTGTCGCATACAACAAACTTATATAAATATTATAATTTAAATTATGTTACTACCATACCATGACGAGGATTTCATAGAAGCAGGAGTAGACGAGGCTGGGCGAGGATGCCTCGTAGGCTCGCTATTTGTGGCAGCTGTGATACTACCTAAAGATTTTAATAACACCTTACTAAACGACTCTAAGAAACTTAGTGAGAAAAGGCGTTACCAGCTAAGAGATATAATACTGAAAGAGGCGATAGCATACTCGGTAGAGGAGATATCGGCAGAGGTAATTGATGAGATAAACATATTAAATGCTACTTATTTGGGAATGAACCGAGCGGTATCTAACCTAGCTGTAAAGCCAGAGCAGATACTAATAGATGGCAATCGCTTTAAATCGACCGTAGATATTCCGCATAAGTGTATTGTTAAAGGAGATGGAAAATTCTACTCGATAGCTGCGGCATCTATATTAGCCAAGACATATCGTGATGACTATATAACAGAACTATCAGCACTATACCCTGAATATGGGTGGGATAAAAATAAATCTTACGGAACAGAACACCATCGTGCTGCAATAGCAAAGCATGGAACTACCCCACTTCACCGCAAAAGTTTCAAAGTTAAATTATAGTATTTTTATGCTAAATTGCAATGAGGTAATGACATTAAATAATAGGACTCACAAAAATTATGTTTTGTGAATCCTATTATTGGTTATCTAGCAACGATGTTATAAAAAGTATCTCGTTCAACAGCTGTAAACCCTGCATCTGAAGCAATAGAACATAAGTCACTTTCAGTAAGAATTTTATTATCAACTCCTGCCATCGAGTATATTTTGGTAGTATCGTTAACGGTACCATCGATATCATCTGCGCCAAACATTAATGCAAAAAGTGTATTATCGATGCCCAACGATGGAGGATAAGCCTTTATATGGGGGATATTATCAAGAAATATACGACTTATAGCAATAGTTTTTAAATCGGTAATTAAGGTAGACTCACCTAGATACTCCATACTATTATGCTTACTACGAAATTTTAATGGAATAAAAGCAGTAAAGCCACCAGTTATATCTTGTAGATCACGCAATTGCTCTATGTGATTTATACGATCTTCGACCGATTCAAGATGCCCATATAGCATTGTAGCAGCACTCTTAATACCCAAATCATGGGCTGCATGGTGCAGATCTAACCATTTTGATGAAGATGCCTTTTCCGAGCAAATTTTAGAGCGTACTCCATTTTCAAATATCTCAGCTCCACCACCAGTTATAGAGTCCATACCACAATCACGCAAATACTTAAGTCCCTCATGATAGCTTAACCCCGCCTTTTCAAAGACATAAATATGTTCAATAGCAGAGAAGGCTTTAATAGATATTGAAGGCATAATAGCACGTAAAGCCTTGATGATATCACCATAATACTCAATGGTAGCGTCGGGATGCACGCCACCCACAAGATGGACCTCAGTCATACCATCTTTGTAGTTCTCTTTTGCATAATCTACGATCTGCTCAAGGCTCATATTCCACGCCTGAGAGGAGTCACGAGTTTGGCGAAATGAACAAAATTTGCAGTTATAAATACATATATTTGTAGGTTCGATATGAAAGTTTTTATTGTAAAAAACATTATTTTGCGACCATTTACGCTTAGTATGTAGCGCTAGCTCACCTAAAAGCATCAAGGGTGCATCGTTATAAAGTGCTATTGCCTCAGCAGGAGTGATTCTTACCCCCGATAAGTGCTTATCAATTATCAGCTCTATATGCGCTGAGAAGGTGTTTTTTGGAAAATTCATAATTAAAATATGTTATGTATGTATTAATATCTCTTTTCTCTTTGAATAGTAGAAAAAAAGAGCTATTTTTGCAGTTAATCTGTCACGTTGCGAAATTAGGTAATTTATCTATGCTTTGCAATAGCACTCTATAATTTTATACGATAATGACAAAAGACACATTCACTATTTTCTCATCATTTACCTATTTCGACACTGCACTACTCGTTGCAGTATTTATCTCGTTTTTGGTAGTTATGTGGTACTACATATTCTCGTTTCTGAAAATATCGACTTTCAATATTAAGAAGATTAAAACGATCAGACAAAAAAATATGCCTATATCGATTGTTGTAATCGTTAGAGATGATTTGATATTTTTAACAACTCGTATTCATGCTTTATTTGCGCAGAATTATCAGGGTGAATTTCAGGTTGTGGTAGTAAATTTCAAGTCGCAAGATGACGAGACTGCTGTGGCTCTTGATAATTTAAAAGCTCAATATCCACTGCTATATATAACCAATGTAAAGCATACACACAACTACCAACACACCACAAAGTTAGCCTACACTTTAGGTATTAAAGCTGCAGCACACGAGTTTATCATATTCTTATCGCCAAGAGCCCATATAATGCACGAAAAATGGCTAGAAGAGTGTTCGAAAGGCTTTATGCGTAGTGATATGATTAGCGGATATACACGCCTTACATCATATGACAATATGTCAAACAAAATTGCGAGGTGCAAAAATGTTGTTGACTCTCTGCTATATATGGGTAGTGCTAATATAGGATTGCCATACTTTGCTAATGAGATGTTTTTTGGGTTTACACGCCCTCTGTTCTACAAGTGCAAGGGTTTTGCTACACACCTTAGGCTTAATAGAGGTGAAAATGACCTATTTATACAGCAGGCAGCGAAGTTTAGCAGCCTCACCCCATTACTAAGCAGACGATCTACAGTCGAGATTAACGAGCCTGTAAGCTACCAAGATCACCTCGACAACATTGCTTTTTCGACCTATGCACAGAAGTACTATAAGATAGGACCGAGGTTATATATGTTTAACTTTTTCTTATTTTCAACTATCTTCTATCTGTCGGCTCTATTATCGCTTATACTACTACCTTTAACTTTTAAAATAGTTGTAGCAGTAGCAGCTTTTATACAGTTTATAATCAGCCTTGTAATAGTATTATCGCTATCAGCACGTACAAAAGAGAATATTCCGTTTATGACAATGCTATTCTACCAATATATCATGGCATTTGAGTCTCTTATAATATTCATAAAGCAGCGATTTAGACCTAGCAGAAACCTATGGATTTAAAGTTGGATAATTTTGAGCTAAGGAGATTAATAACCGATGCTCTTGATGGTAACACAGACTCATTTGGAGTATTGGTAAGCTACTATGACGACAAGGTGCGCCCTTACGTTGAGAGGCTATGCAACAACGATTATGACTCTAATGATGTACTGCAAGAGACCTATATAAAGGCATTTAACAAGCTCGCTACATATAACCCAGCTCATGGGCTTGATGTATGGCTTAGAACAATTGCACGAAACACTTTTCTTGATATTAAGCGCAAGCAAAAAAGCACTGAGAGTTTTTTGGTTGACGATACAGCAAAATATGATATTGCATCAAATACCATCACCCCCGAAGATATAATTATCAACAATGAACGTGTTGACAAGGTGGAGGTACAGCTATCAAAGCTGGCTCCCCACTACCAAAGGATTATAGAGCTTCGGTATTTTGAGCTTATGTCATATAATGATATAGCTACAACGTTACAAATACCAATAGGAACAGTTAAAACCCAACTTTTCAGAGCTAAAAAGATGCTCGTAAAGATTATTGATTTACTAGATAAATAATATTGATGAAAGATACAATTATAAAATATTTCGGCACTGAACTGACCGAAAAGCAGACTCAGCAGTTTAGCGCAATGTATGATATATATGAGGCGTGGAACAATAAGATAAATGTAGTGTCACGAAAAGATTTCGCTAACTTATACTTAAAGCATATACTTCACTCGCTAGCTATTGCCAAGGTGCATCAGTTTAAGGCGGGCGATGTAATTATGGATATCGGTTGTGGCGGTGGTTTTCCAGGCATACCCCTAGCTGTATTATATCCTGAGAGTAAGTTTATAATGGTTGACTCGATTGCCAAAAAGATTACAGTAGTGACTAATGTAGCACAAGAGCTAGGGCTAACAAATGTAACCACACACAACTGCCGAGCAGAAGATTTAGGTGTTAAGGTAGACTATATAGTATCACGTGCTGTAACAGACCTAACAACCTTTTTAGGATGGTCATGGAAGCAGCTAAAAAAGGGTGGCGACCATAGCATATTGTATCTTAAAGGTGGCGATTTAGCCGAGGAGATAGCTGGAGGTAAACGCTTTATTGGCGGCGGTGGTATTGTCGTTGAACACTCTATACCTGCATTTTTTGAGGAGGAGTTTTTTGAGACTAAAAAGGTGTTGCAGATTTTAAAAAGATAGCAAAAATGACACCTTTGCAAAGCTAAGAAAGACCCAAGTTATATGAAGTCGCCTACAAACTGATTAAATGCAAAGAGTTGAAGTTTGAAATAAAAGATACTTGTTTTTAGTATCTAACGAAATAGTGATACCGAAAATGATGAAGCAGTTCGCTATTTTGCTACTACCTCAAAATAGTATTTATAAACAGCGACACTTATTATAAAAGGTAATGCGGGCTGGAAACTAGTTTCCAGCCCGCATTACCTTTTGCATTTTAAAATGTTATATCTATAAAACACTTAAATATTTTATTACCCACATTTAGAGTGCCCACAACCACTACAAACCAAGCACCCCTCTTGATAAATCAAAGCCTCTTCGCCACACTCTGAACACTTCTTTGAAGAGCGTGTACCAGTAGGTATATACTTAGACAAGCTACGTGCAACACCTGATTTCCATGAGTTGATAGATGCAGAGTCAAAGTGAAGTGATGTAACTAGCACCACAACCTGAAGTATAGGCATCTCGTTACGTAACACACTTGATATCAACTTAGCATAGTTCCAATATGTTTCATCAAATAGACGTGATATGCCACCAATAGTATTTTTGTAACCATACTTGTCTTCATACTGAAAATCGTATCTTTTTGTGCCATCTTCTTCACGCACCTTTATAATTGTACCTCTAGTTATCCTTTTAGGTATATATAGCGCATCTTCATCGTTTTTACCAGTGAAAATTTCATAAGGTAGTCCGTTGTAAGTTCCCACAAAAGCTATCCAATCCTCTTTACCATTTTTGAACCTTACAACATCTGCAGTAAGCTCTTCAGGACGTTTAAGAAGAAGTGGCTCTTTGTGAGACTTATTGTTCTTTGCAGATATCAATACACCATCACGACAACCATCTCTATATACAGTAACACCCTTGCAACCATACTCCCATGCAGTTTGATACACCTTAGCCACTAGCTCCTCTTTAACATCGTTAGGTAGGTTTACTGTTACAGATATAGAGTGATCTACCCATTTCTGCATAGCTCCCTGCATCTTAACCTTACTTATCCAATCAACATCATTACTTGTAGCGTTGTGATATGGCGATATCTTAACAAGCTCATCAATCTCATCTCCCGACATACGGTCTAGCTTATAGCGATCATGGCCATTCATTTCAGCCCATATAACAAACTTATGGTGGAACACATTATACTCCTCCCATGAATCGCCCAAATCATCTACATAAGAGACAATAACAGCCTGATCATTAGGATTGACCTTACGACGACGTGTATAGAAAGGCAAGAACACTGGCTCTATACCCGAAGTTGTTTGGCTCATTATACTAGTTGTGCCCGTAGGAGCTATTGTAAGCATTGCAATGTTACGACGTCCATATTTACACATATCTTCATACAACGAAGCATCTGCCCCCTTGATACGCTGAATCATTGGGTTATCTTTTTCACGCTCAGCAGAGTACATCTTAAATGCACCACGCTCTTTTGCAAGTTTTACAGATGCACGATATGCCTCAACAGCAAGAATTTTCTGAATATTCTCAGAATAAGTGATACCCTCATCGCTACCATAACGTAACCCTAAAGCAGCAAGCATATCGCCCTCAGCAGTTATACCAAGACCTGTTCTACGACCATCGACAGCTTTTTCTTTGATTTTCCTCCAAAGATCTGCCTCTACACGACGTATATCAGCCTCTTCAGGATCTTTATCTACCTTTTTGATGATAGCCTCTATCTTTTCGATTTCAAGATCAATAATATCATCCATTATACGCATAGCGCATAGTATATGCTTCTTGAATAGCTCTTCATCAAAATACGCCTCAGGAGTGAATGGATTCACAACATAACCATATAGATTAATAGCTAAAAGCCTACAACTATCATAAGGGCACAACGGTATCTCACCACATGGGTTTGTAGATACTGTTTTAAATCCTAGGTCTGAATAGCAATCAGCTACCGACTCTCTAATGATAGTATCCCAAAACAAAACACCTGGTTCTGCTGACTTCCATGCATTGTGTATAATCTTATCCCACAGCTGCTTAGCATCAATGTCACTCTCAACAGATGGAGTTGCAGAGTCTACTGGAAACTGCTGGCGGTATGAATCACCGTTTATTGCAGCTTGCATAAACTCATCATCAAGCTTTATAGATATGTTTGCCCCTGTAACCTTGCCTGTATCGACTTTTGCATCAATAAACTTCTCTGCATCAGGGTGACGAACAGATAGAGAGATCATCAAAGCTCCTCTTCTGCCATCTTGTGCCACCTCACGGGTTGAGTTAGAGTAACGCTCCATAAAAGGAACTATTCCTGTAGATGTAAGTGCACTATTTAATACTGGTGACCCTGAAGGACGTAAGTGAGATAAGTCATGACCTACACCACCTCTTCTTTTCATCAGTTGCACCTGCTCTTCATCTATGCGAATGATACCACCATAAGAATCTGCCGACACATTATGCCCAATAACGAAACAGTTAGATAAAGATGCCACCTGAAGGTTGTTGCCAACACCTGTCATTGGACCACCTTGAGGTATGATGTATGTGAATTTATCAAGAAGATTAAAAACCTCCTCTTTACTCATCGGATTAGGATAATTGCTCTCTATTCTCTCTATTTCCGATGCTATTCTTTCATGCATTTTAACTGGTGAATCTTCATAAATTTTTCCAGCCGAGTCTTTTAGTGCGTATTTGTTAACCCAAACAGTTGCTGCTAAATCATCACCATTAAAGTATTTTTTTGATAAAGCTACAGCCTCTTCGTATGCGTACTCCTTCATATCATATATATTATTTAAAATTTCTCTTCTTTCACGTTGCAAAGATAATACAAAAGATTACTCAACCATACTAAAGTTATCAACAAATTACTAACAATGACATAATACCGTATAGATCAAATAGTTAAAAAACGCAATTAATTACAGCATCATAGTAACGCTAACACGCTCAATATCTCCCCCTAGAGGTGGATTCATCTTAGAAATTTTAATTTTTGCACTCTCAATAGAGGGGTGTTCTTGTCGTATAGCAACAAGCACTCTTTTTGCTACACTCTCTAATATGTTTGCAGTGATAGCCATTTCACGGCGTATAGTTGCATAAAGATCAAGGTAACTCACCGTATCTTCAACATTATCGCTATCGGCAGATTTTGTTGCATCGCACACAACTTCGAGGTATATCTCAAACTTATTGCCTACTTTTTTCTCTGCATCATAGCAGCCGTGGAAAGCCAAAATTTCCATCTTCTCTATTTCAATTATCTCTTTCATATTTTTTATTTTTTATAAACTGTTATATTTTTATGCAATGGTAAGTAATTATTTGTATCTTTGCACTACTTAACATACAAAAGTATAAAAAAGGATTAGATATATGGACATAATAGAGAAAATTTCTTCAGAAAAATCGTTGAATTTTTTAGAAGAGATAATTGAAAACGGTATTAAAAGTGGTGAAACAAGCGTACATACACGTTTCCCACCAGAGCCAAATGGCTACCTTCATATAGGACACGCAAAGTCTATATGTTTGAATTTTGGCTTGGCAAAGAAGTATAACGGAAAGTGTAACTTACGCTTTGATGATACAAACCCTGTTAAGGAGGATGTTGAATATGTAGACTCTATTATGAATGATGTGCAGTGGTTAGGTTTTAACTGGGACTCGATGCACTATGCTTCAGACTACTTTGACCAACTATACAACTGGGCAGTAGATCTTATAAAGCAAGGAAAAGCATATATTGACGATCAAAACCATGAAGAGATACGCAAAAGCAGAGGTACAGTAACACAAGCAGGTACAAACAGCCCATATAGAGATAGAAGTGTTGAAGAGAATGTCGACCTTTTTGCTCGTATGAAAGCAGGTGAATTTGCAGATGGTGCTAAGGTGCTACGTGCTAAAATAGATATGGCACACCCTAATATGCTTATGCGTGACCCAATAATGTATCGTATACTACACACTCACCACCACCGCACGGGCGATAAGTGGTGTATATATCCGATGTATGACTATGCACACGGGCAGAGTGACTCTATTGAGGGTATCACACACTCAATATGTACATTAGAGTTTGATGTTCACCGTCCACTGTACGACTGGTTTATCAACTCGCTAGAGATATCAGAGTGTCACCAATATGAGTTTGCACGCCTAAACATCACAAATACGGTGATGAGCAAGCGTAAACTATTACAGCTAGTAAAAGAGGGGTTTGTACAGGGCTGGGACGACCCACGAATGCCTACAATTTGTGGACTTCGCCGCCGTGGATATACAGCAACATCAATACGCAACTTCGCCGAAAAGGTGGGGGTTGCAAAGCGTGATAATATCATTGACCTTGGGTTACTAGAATTTTGTGTAAGAGAAGACCTTAACAAGATATCTGAGCGACGCATGGCAGTATTAAACCCTATAAAGGTAGTAATTACAAGTTACGAAGAGGGCAAAACAGAGTATATAAGCTGTATCAATAACCCTGAGAATGAGAGTGCTGGTCGTAGAGAAGTGCCTTTTTCAAGGGATATATATATTGACAGAGACGACTTTATGGAGGAACCAGCTAAGAAATATTTCAGATTATCACCAGGCAAAGAGGTACGACTTCGTTACTCATATTTAATAAAATGCGAAGAGGTGATAAAAGATGAAGCTGGCGAGATTATAGAGATCCGCTGCTCGCACGACCCTTTATCAATGGGTGGTAACTCAAGCGATGGACGTAAAGTTAAAGGTGTTATACACTGGGTAGATGCCACTAAGGCAGTTGAAGCAGAGGTACGACTATTCGACCGTTTATTCTTGCAAGAAAACCCTAATGATGTACCTGAAGGGGTAGAGTTTACAGAGATGATAAACTCTGAATCTTTGCAAGTTACTAAAGGGTATGTAGAGCCTAGTATTAAGGGTGCTAAAGAGGGGTGTTCATTTCAGTTTGAGCGAGTTGGGTATTTTTGTGTAGACAAAGACTCGAGCAGCGAAAAGCTTGTATTGAACAAAACTATTGGTTTGAAAGATACTTGGGCAAAGATAGTTAAATAATAATCAGAGATGTTATGTATAAAATATTAGAAAAGTGCCCACTATTCAGGGGCATGAGCAGCGATGATATATCTAACCTCTTTTGCAAAGAGGAGTATACGCATAAAACATACTCTAAGGGCGAAGTTATAGCACGTAAAGATAGCGAATACTCTAGCTTGATGATTGTTTTAGAGGGTGCAGTTATAGGCACATATAGCTCTTCGAATGGCAATACAACAGCTACCGATGAGATTACAACTTCTGATTTAATATCACCCGCATTTTTATTTGGTGGATACAACAGGCTTCCAGTTGATGTTATAGCCTCATCAGACAAAGTTGATATATTGGTTATACACCGAGCAAAGCTTTTTGAGTTGATGCAAGACAGCGTTATAATCTTATCAAACTTTATAGATGTACTAAGTAATAGAGCCAACTACCTCAACAAAAAGCTCTTTTATCTGTCATTTGCATCTTTAAAGAGTAAAATTGGCGAATATATAATTGACGGGTACAACAATGGCGGGGTTACCACACGTGACATAATGAAATATTTTGATATTACACTTATATCAGTAGAGCGTATTTTGGGCTCGCTTGTAAAGAGTGAAATAATAGATATTGATGGTGAAAACATTGTTGTTAAAGATGTCAATAAGCTGAAAAGCATTTAAAATTAATCATTACACATTAAAAAACTAAAAAAATGAATTCATTATCAATCGTTTGGGATTTAGACCCTACATTATTTAACATTGGTAGCTTAGAGATTCGCTACTACTCTATAACATGGATGCTAGCATTCCTTACAGCAATGTATGTATTTGGCAAGATGTTAAAGAGAGAAGGCATGAACAAATCGCTAAACGACTCTATATTTATGTATGCCTTTATATCGTGTATCGTAGGCGCTAGGTTAGGTCACTGTATGTTTTACGACTTTGATCACTACATTAGCAATCCACTACAAATTTTAAACCTGCGTGAGGGAGGACTTGCTAGCCATGGTGCTGCGGTTGGTCTACTTATAGGTTTATATCTTTTTTCTGTACGCAACAAGGTGAAATATATATGGACACTAGATAGGATAACTACTCTAATACCACTATCAGGAGCACTTATACGCCTTGGAAACCTTGCTAACTCTGAGATATATGGCACTGCAACAGATTCATCGTTTGGCTTTATCTTTACACGTGCAGGAGAGACTCAAGCAATGCACCCTACACAGATATATGAAGCAGCTATATATTTGTCTCTATATGCACTTATGATGTTTTTATACTTCAAAAAAGATATGGGTATTAAAAGACCAGGGCTTCTATTTGGTATATTTTTGATAGGTACTTTTGGTACACGAATATTTATTGAGGTTATAAAGCAACCACAAGAGGAGTTTGAAGCAGCTATGGCTCTTAACATGGGACAAATTTTAAGTATTCCATTTACTTTATTAGGCATATTCCTTGTGATAAAAGCATTTAGAAGAGAGAAACAACACAAAAAGGCGTAGGTTTACCCTGCATATATTAAATATTAATAGTGTCATAAATATATTTTAAAAAATGAATTTTTTGGATAGTGATATCAATAAGATTATTTTAAATACTCTTATTGATTATAAAGAGATAGATATTGTAGGTGTTGCGACGTTAAAGTGCAAGCTAACATCATCATCAATAGACTCACAAAGTGGATTAATCACAGCTCCACAATATGTTGTAGAGGTGCATCGTAGTGGCTATGGTGAAGCTATCAGCATCGAGAATATTATAGCAGACTCATATCAACTTCCACTAGGCGAGGCTAAGAAGATATTTTCAGAGTGGAAAGAGAATATATCAACATCTACTGCATCAACAGCTCCTACTGTAACAATGGCTATAGATGGAGTAGGAAACATTGTTATTGACAGTTGCAACTCTTTATCGTTTCACCCAGCAGCAGCACTTATGGCAGAGCTAAACCCTCTGCAACAAAATGTTGAAGCTTCAGCTATTGTGGCAACTACAACTACTGCAGCAACATCGTCACATTCAAACAACACTGACGAACAAACATTTATTATGGTAGAAGAGAATACAGAGGAACATATTGACGATGATAGTAATAGATCAAATGACACACTTACATACTGGAAGCAGTTAGCCTATCTATTCATGGCGCTATTTGCTATTAGTGTAGGGGTGGCAGTATGGATATATCTTACTAAGCCTAAGTTAGAAGTGCGTGAAATAGTTATTGACAAAGGGGCTGAGGTTAGTAATAATTCTGGCGATGATACCATTAATGGTGATTCGGTATTTACAAAACAACCTGCAACTAATGTGGCTGACGGCAAGAATAGCGCTGACAAAGACACTAAAGGCACTACTACTAACAGCGCTACTAAAGCTACTAAAGACAGTAAGGCTAGTAGAGTTGGTGAAAATACAGCTAACACACCTTACCATGTTGTATTTGGTGCATTCAAAGAGAGATCTCGTGCAGAAAAGACACACAAGAAGTTGACGGATAAAAACTACAATTCGTTAGTGTTAAAAAGAAGAGCTCTAAACATAGTTACTATTGGCTCATTCAGCAGTAAAATAGAGGCTCAACAATTCGCACTAGAGGCTGAAAAGCGTGGCGATATTGACATAACAGACCCACTGTGGATCTATTACGTTAGAGATTAATTATAATGAGTTGTAAAAAATCGATTTTGTTTGTCTGCTTAGGTAATATATGCCGCTCACCAGCAGCTGAGGGAGTGTTTAACTCGCTTATTAAAAACGACTCAGCAGAGGAGTTATTTATAGTAGACTCAGCAGGCACTTACGGAGGACACGCAGGAGACCTTCCTGACTCACGTATGAGAAAGGCTGCTTTAAAGCGAGGCTATGACTTAACATCACGTTCACGCAAGGTTATAACTAACGACTTTGATATATTTGATATTATAGTGGCAATGGACGACTCTAACTATGACAACTTGATAGAGCTTGCACCTACAATAGAAGATAGAGATAAGGTATGTAAATTTGCTGACTACATCATCTCTTACGATATAGATCACGTACCTGACCCATATTATGAAGGTGCAGAGGGTTTTGAATATGTCCTTGATCTTTTAGAAGATGGCTGTAAAAATTTGATTGCTGCTGTTAAATAAAACATTGACAATTTGCAAAGAATTGATGATTAGGACAAATAAGCATCTTTTAGTAGGTGACTGAATCCTAATCACGGAAATGATATAGCAGTTCACAATTACTCAAGTAGTATGAATAAGTTATAAACCTCCATAAATAGGGCGATTCGCAAAATCTAAAATATACTTATTATCAACTATTTAGGTATGGTTTTTATTAATGTATTACCCCAAAAACAGAACATATAGCTGTTTTTTGGGGTAATACATTTTTTATTTAGGGAGATTCGCAAAATAATAAAAAACGTAAGCGTCTCCGCAATTACGTATCTAAGGCTAAAACCCCTAACCTGGTAGATTC
>CAMQVM010000008.1 GCA_947038135.1 uncultured Rikenellaceae bacterium | reverse complement strand
CCTTCGGGAGCTGGCTGATTCACAAAACCAAGGTTTTGCGAATCAGCCTATATAATCAAAATGTACATATAAATTATTGAATCGCATATAACACATTTTGAGAAAAACCTCATAATATTTAGCAGTGCTCAAAGAAAGTAAGCTTGCTTGCTTGCTTGCTATCAAAGAAAGAAGGTTAGCAATCTAATTTAATAGATTATTAACCTTCTTAATGGTACCCTCGAGCAGGATCGAACTGCTATCAAAAGTTTAGGAAACTTCCATTCTATCCGTTGAACTACAAGGGCGGATTATTAGGAGTGAAACTACAAAAGTAACGAAACTGCAAGTGCTACACTCCTAATATAAAATATTTATTTAATCGTTGTTGCTCCATCATAAGCCCACTTTAGGAAGATCGCTCCCCAAGTATAGCCACCACCAAAGGCTGCTAATATTAGGTTGTCACCCTTCTTAAGGCGTGCTTCATAATCCCAAAGACAAAGAGGAATTGTTGCACCAGTAGTATTACCATACTTCTCAATATTGATCATACACTTATCTTTTTCAATACCCATACGTTGTGCCGTAGCCTCAATAATACGCATATTTGCTTGATGTGGCACTAAATAACTTATATCATCTGCAGTCAAGTTGTTACGTTGCATAACATCTACCGCAGTATCTGCCATTAATGAAACTGCTGCTTTAAATACTGACTGACCCTCTTGGTAAATATAGTGAGCATTAGTATTAACTGTATCAGAAGTTGCAGGCATACGAGAGCCTCCTGCCTTTAGATGAAGATGTTTTTCACCTGCACCATCAGACATAAGTACTGAATCTATCACACCATACCCCTCTTCAGAAGCCTCAAGTAACACTGCTCCTGCTCCATCACCAAATATAGGACACGTTTTACGATCGGTATAGTCTACTATTGAAGACATCTTATCTGCTCCAACAACCACAACCTTTTTACAACGTCCGCTCTCAACATAACTAGCTGCCGTTTGTAAAGCAAATAAAAAGCCACTACAAGCTGCGCTGACATCAAAAGCAAAAGCTTTTTTGATACCACACTCATTAGCTATAAGATTTGCCGTAGATGGAAAAAGCATATCAGGTGTAACCGTAGCACAAATTAGAAGATCGATAGTCATAGGATCTATTCCACGCTTCTCAATTAGGTCTTGTACAGCCTTAACTCCCATTACAGAAGTTCCTTGTCCTTCACCCTTTAAAATATGACGTGTTTTGATACCAATACGCGACATTATCCACTCATCAGTAGTATC
This sequence comes from uncultured Rikenellaceae bacterium, assembly GCA_947038135.1. Classification (GTDB taxonomy): domain Bacteria; phylum Bacteroidota; class Bacteroidia; order Bacteroidales; family Rikenellaceae; genus CAMQVM01. The sequence continues at coordinate 16,232 of CAMQVM010000008.1, read as the reverse complement.
TACCAACTTACTTAACTCTTCATTATCAAGAATATATTCTGGCAAATATGCACCTACACCAGTAATTGCTGCCGTAATCTTTTTCATCGTTTAATGTTTTAAATAAGAGTGCTTAAAATATTAAAGCATTCTTTTTAAGACTACATTATGATTAAAAGATGCAAAAAGCTGAATATGTTAAGTTGTAACCATTAGCTTTAACACCTATGTAAACACAAACCTAAATAAATAGGGTGTAATCTCATAACAAAAGGTCTGATTTATCAACTAATAATAACTCTCACCTATATTATAATTTAGATACTTTTAAAAGCATCTTTTAATTTACTTACTAACTGCGATTCAACACTCTTTTCAGCTTGAAGAATCATGTTTTTAATTGCTAAAACAGAAGAGCAACCGTGCCCTATGATAACAGAGTTATTAACTCCTAACACAGGTGTACCACCCTCTTTTTCATAATTAAAACCAGCCACAATTTCAGTGCTTTGAACACTATCTCCTGCTAAAGAGTAGATACCTTCGCATAACTTTAAGATAATATTTCCAACATATCCATCACATACAAATACATCTGCACATTCACCACTAAATAGATATTTTGGCTCTACATTACCAACAAAATTATAAAGACCACCCTGCTCTTTCATGATAGCGTGTGCAGCTTTAGATTGAGAGTTTCCCTTTTCAGGCTCCTCTCCGATATTTAACAGAGCAACACGAGGGTTTTTAACACCCATCACCTGCTCGCTATATATAGACCCTATCAAACCATACTGATTTAAAACCTCTGGTTTGCAATCTACATTTAAACCGATGTCAAGTAACATAACCTTGCCACCATTTTTAGTAGTGAGAACAGTACCTATTCCAGGTCTGCTAACACCGTCAATAACCTTAGATACAAACATACAACCTACCATCATGGCACCTGTACTTCCAGCACTAGCAAAACTATCTATTTTACCCATCTTTAAATGTGTAAAACCAACAACTATGCTTGAGTCTGGCTTTTGTGTGAATGCCTGAGCTGGAGAATCACCCATATCAATTACTTGAGTGGTGTGCACAACATCTATATTAGATGGCATACCTCCATTAAGGCTAAACTGCTCTTTAATAGCAACTTCATCACCATAAAGCACTATACGTGCATCTTTTGAAAGTTCATGAGAAGCATCTATTGCGCCTAAAACTACTGCTTTAGGTGCAAAATCTCCTCCCATTGCATCTACGCCTATATTCATCTTGCTCTTTTTAAGATCAACAAAAAATTGAAGAGGAAGCCTCACTATGCAAGGCTACCCCAACTTTTCTTTACGGAATTTACTTGATTTTATGCCCACTTATAAAAGTTAAGACACTAACTTTGTAAATTATTCTGATTTCACAGCAATAGCTAATCTACCACGGTAAAATCCACACTCTGGACATACACGATGGTAAAGAACAGTTGCACTACAATTTGAACAAGTAGAAAGTGTAGGAGCTACAGCTTTGTAATGTGTTCTTCTTTTATCTCTTCTTTGTTTTGAGATTCGGTGTTTTGGATGTGCCATTATTATATTTTTTAGTTAAATTATTACTCTATTAATTATATTGTTAATTCTTATAAATCATATCCGTCATCGTCGTCATCATCTTCTAAATCAAAATCGTCATCTTCAGCAATGCCAAATCTCTCTAGCATTTGTGGATTACACATTGATATGCCCTCTTCATCTTCTGAATGAATACGGCTGTAAGGTAGTGACAAAACCATACTTTCGTATAAATACTGCTCAAGGTCTATATATTCATCGGTGGAATTAATCCACAATACATCACTCTCACTCTTTAGGTTATCATCAAAAGTAGGCTCCTTTATTTCGGGCGAGAGCTTAACTAAAAGATCTCCTTTGAAGCTTATTGGTGCAATGATGTCTTCAAGACATCTATCGCAAGCAACTTTAACCTCACCCTCTATTTCGATAGCTACGGTGATTAAATTAGAACGCTTCTCTATGTTTAGAGTTATCGTTCCCTCTCCTCCTGTAACTTCACCCTCAGGGAACTTAGCAAAAAAGCTACTCCCAAATTTGCAAATAAACTGATGGTTACCAATAGATAAATCATGGTGAGCCAACATATACGTACTATCTTTCTTTTCCAAAATCTACTTTATTGATGTAAAATAACGCCGCTAAGGTAGGAATAATTATTCTATTATTCAAACTTTTTTGAAACTATTATGTATATATTGCTATTTTGCTACATTAGATAGAGGTAATACCCATGAGTTCTCTTACCTGTTTTACCGTTTGACGTGCACTCTCACGTGCTTTTTCGCCACCTTCCTTTACTACTTTAGAAAGATATTCATCATTTGAACGAATATCTAAAATACGCTCACGAATTGGTGAAACATGAGCAATAATATCGGCTGCTAATTGCTTTTTTAGATCACCATAACGAATAGTACAATCGTTATATTTATCATTAAAATACTCAACAGTGTCGGGAGTAGATACAACTTTAAGGAGTGTAAAAATATTTTCGATAGCCTCGCTTTTAACTGAAAAAGGTGCTTGTGGACCCTCGTCGGTGGTTGCTCGCATCACCTTTTTTTGAATATCTTTGTCGGTATCTATTAAATATAGACCATTACCCTCACTTTTTCCCATTTTACCTGAACCATCAAGCCCCGGTATCTTTATTAGCTCTTCTCCAAAATTATAAGGCTGAGGCTCTGGAAAAAGCTCAGTTCCATAGGCATTGTTGAACCTACGAGCATATTTACGGGTCATTTCAAGGTGTTGTTCTTGATCTTTTCCTACTGGGACTTGTGTTGCACGATGGATAAGAATATCGGCTGCCATAAGCACAGGATAGGTAAGCAACCCTGCATTTACATTATCAGAGTGTTTTCTTATCTTCTCTTTAAATGAAGCAGTACGCTCCAATTCACCTATATAAGCGTGCATATTAAGAAGCAAATAGAGCTCTGCCACCTCAGGCATATCACTCTGCACATATATAGTAGACTGCTCAGGGTCTAAACCCGACCCAAGATACTCTGCCAATACACTCTTTACATTACCATGCAACTTTGTGTGGTCGGGATGCGTTGTGAGTGAATGATAATCTGCAATAAAGAAAAAACATTCATTTTCTTGCTGCATCCTAATAAAATTTCGTAAAGCCCCAAAATAGTTACCTAAATGGAGGTTTCCTGTCGAACGTATACCGCTTACTACTCTATTCATCGTTGTTGTTATTATTGTTATAATAGCCCTGCTATTTGTGCTAGCAAAGCAAGAATTTTATACAAAAGTACGTTTTTTACTGTCAAAAAACAAAAAAGTTGTATCTTTGAGTGTTTAAAAGTAATTAAAATATTTAAAATCAACTAATAAAATCAATAAATATGAAAAAATTAATCACCTTAGCATCTATATTAATGATCAGTTATTCAGGAGTATACGGACAAATATCTCCTGAAAAATATGTCAATCCATTCATAGGAACATCGAACTATGGAACAACTCAACCAGGTCCTATTTTACCATCAGGAATGGTATCAATGTCACCATTTACTACAATCGGAAACGATAATCACAAAATTCGTGTAGACAGAGGATGGTGCTCTACCCCCTATGTATGGGAGAATAAACACTGCGCTGGATTTACAAATGTTAACCTTAGCGGCGTAGGGTGTCCAGACTTTGGATCGATATTACTTATGCCAACAACAGGCGAGCTAAAGGTCGACTTTAGAGAGTATAACTCTATAATATCTGACCAAAAAGCAACAGCAGGATATTATAGTGCTAATATAGACAAATATAAAATTAAGGCAGAGATGACAGCGGCACAGCGTAGCACAATATCACGCTATGTGTTTCCTGGAGGAGAGTCGAATATACTACTAAACATAGGTCTAGGATTGACCAATGAGAGTGGAGGCTCTGCAAAGATAGTATCAGACAGAGAGGTAGAGGGCTATAAGCTAATGGGCACCTTTTGTTACACTGAGTCGCAATCTATCATACCAGTATATTTTGTGGTAAGGGTAAGCAAGCCAATGAATATTAAATATTGGAAAAAGCAAAATGATTTAGAGGGCACACGCTCAGAGTGGGATAAGCACAGCGGTAAATATAAAATATATGAAAGATACTTTAGAGAGATGGCAGGTAGCGATATTGGTGTAGCATTCTCGTTTATAGCCTCAAAAGACGAAGCCGTAGAGGTACGTGTAGGAGTGTCGTTTGTAAGTTGCGATAATGCACGTGAAAACCTTGAAAAAGAGATAGCTAACAGCAGCTTTGAAGATGTTAAACTAGCAGCAGAAAAGAGCTGGAACAACACCCTATCAACAGTAGCGGTAGAGGGTGGTGACGACAACAAAAAAAGCATTTTTTACACCTCGTTATACCACGCTATGATACACCCTAACACACTTCAAGATGTTAATGGAGAGTACCCTGCCATGGTTACAGGCAAGACAAAAAAGGTAAAGAGCGGCGATAGACTAACAACATTTTCGCTATGGGATACCTACCGCATAAACCCAGCCCTAATGGCGCTAATAAACCCTGAAAGGCAGCTTAACAGCATACGCTCGCTTATGGATATGTACCGTGAGAGTGGCAACCTACCAAAATTTGAGGTTTTTTCACAAGAGTTTCATGTTATGCAGGGCGACCCAGCAATACCATTTATGGTTGACAGCTACTTTAAGGGGCTACTAAAAGATATAGACGCCGAAGAGATGTATGAGGCAATGCGCAACAACGCCTTCACTGAAGGGGCGAAAAACCGTGTTCGCCCTGACAACGATTTCTACTCAAAAAACTACTATGTGCCACTAACAACAGATTTTGACAACTCTACATCTCAAGCACTTGAGTATTATATAGCAGACTGGGCACTGGCTCAAATGGCAAAAGACCTTGGGAAAAACGACGACTATAAAATACTTATGGAGAGGGCACTAGGGTACAAAAAATATTTCGACCCTGAATACTCGCTTCTACGTCCACTACTTCCTAATGGTGAGTTTATGGCGGGGTTTGACCCTAAGCAGGGCGAAAACTTCGAGTCGGTACATGGATTTCATGAGGGCACGTCTTACAACTACTCTTACTTTGTTGCACACGATATGAAAGGACTAATAAAGCTTCATGGTGGCAGCAAAAAGTTTGTTACAAACCTTGACAAGGTGTTTACTGACAAGCTATTTGACATGTCAAACGAGCCAGATATGAGCTACCCTTACTACTTTTCGTTTGTTAAAGGCGAAGAGTGGCGCACACAATATTATGTAGATATGCTTTTAGATAAGCACTTTAAAAACACCCATGGAGGACTACCTGGTAATGATGACTCGGGAACAATGTCAACATGGTGTGCACTATCAATGATGGGGCTATATCCTCCAGTTCCATCAGAAGATCAATATGTTGTGTTAGTACCGAAGTTTGAGAAGATAACAATTACTCTTGACCCTAAGTTTTACTCTCAAAAAGAGCTAGTAATAGAGCGAATTGGTAATGGTAAATATATTGATAAAATTGTAGCAGGCACAAAAAATCTGAAAGGTGTATTTATATCGCATAAGCAGCTAACAGACTGTGGCACACTAAAGATATACACTACCAATAAAAAATAGTAATGATTATCTAATAAAAGTTTGATCAAATAAGGCTTTCGTAATAAAACAGCAGATCAAACTTTTACTAGATAACAACATAAATATATACACCCATCAAACATAAAATTATGCATAAGCGACCCGAGATAGCAATAATAACACCCAACCTACTGATGGGACTAGGTCTTAAATCTATACTTGATAAGATTATACCTATTGCAAATGTTGAGATATTCAACCAGTATAGTGACTTTACAGATGCAGACAGTGAGCGTTTTTCGCACTATTTTGTGGCATACAATATATTTTGCAACAATAAAGATTTCTTTTTAAAGCATGGTAACCGCACAATATTAATGATCGAAAACCTGCTGCAATCAACAGATCAAGGTGTAACATGGATAGATATAAACCAAAACGAAGAGACACTAGTAAGAGATATCTTAAAGCTGCGTGAGCACAGCAATGTAGCTTCACACTCTATAAAGCACCACCTAAATAGCACCACAACATCAAAAGCGCTAACAGATAGAGAAAAAGAGGTGATATCATATATTGCACAAGGGTTTATCAATAAAGAGATAGCTAGCAAGATGGATATCTCTATCACAACAGTTATATCACACCGCAAAAACATTGTTGCAAAATTAGGGCTTAAATCGGTTGCAGCATTAACTATTCACGCCATAAATAGTGGCTATGTTGATATCGAATCTATAACTTTATAACACCTATATATAGTAGTAAATATGTATACCCTCATAAATAAGGATTGTAAATTAGCAAATAATGTTATTACTTTGCATAAAATTACACTTCATGATTTCAATGATTACACGTATAACATTTATAATATTTCTATATTGCATCTCAATAAATTCCTTTGCCTCAATTGATGAGAAGAGGAATTCTAATCCTATTGACACAGCTGTATACATTGACCCAGTGCAGGTTACATCTATAAAGCAGGGGCTACAACTTCGAGGAGAGGCAGTTTCTGCGTCGATCATAACTCGCAACATAATACAAAAAAATGGTATTACTGACCTAAAAGGTGCATCGCAGATAGTGCCCAACTTTTATATGCCCGACTACGGATCACGCACCACCTCATCGATATATGTTCGAGGATTAGGTGCACGAATAGATCACCCAGTGGTGGGTCTAAATATTGACAATGTGCCAATCATGAACAAAGATAACTTTGATTTTGAAATGGCAGATATTGAGCGTATAGAGGTTATAAAAGGACCACAAAGTGCAATGTATGGACGTAACACAATGGGTGGAGTGATAAATATATATACTATATCACCACTAAACTACCAAGGCACACGGCTAGGTTTAGAGTATGGCAGCGGCAATAGCATAAAAGCAAGGGCCTCTTTTTACGACAAAATAAATTCTAAATTTGGCTACTCAATAACAGGATATTACAACCAAACAGATGGTTTTTACACCAATGATTACAGCGGCGAAAAGGCCGATTGGGAGAAGATTGGCGGCGGACGACTAAAGTTTCAATGGCGTAATAAAAATGGGTTAAGCATAGACAACACCATCTCTTTTTCGATGTTAAACCAAGGAGGCTACCCCTACCAATCAGTTGAGAGCGGCAAGATAAGCTACAACGACATAAGCGCCTTTGAGAGAACCAATATGACTAATGGGTTAACAATAGGCAAATCGTATGATAACTTTACCTTATCAAGCATTACGAGCTATCAATATTCGGACAATGACCTGAAGCTAGACAACGACTTTACACCATTAAACTACTTCACCCTAAATCAGATGGTGAACGAGCACACTATAACTCAAGATTTCATAGTTAAATCTAAGGGAAAAAAGAGCTACAACTGGCTCTTTGGCGCATTTGCATTTTCAGAGAGCACCACCCTTAATGGTCCAGTGTTATTTAAGGAAGATGGAATAAATAACCTTATACTTAAAAATGCCAACGAGCATGACCCTCAATATATATATGAGTGGCTTGATGAAACTTTACTGCTAGAGAGTAATTTTAAGATACCTACAAAAGGGGCATCAATATATCACAAATCTGAGTATGCGAGCGGCAAATGGCGACTATCAGCAGAGCTACGATTAGATTACGAACATACACAACTCAAGTATAACAACTACACAAACACAAATTATAGGGCTACAAACAAATATGATGATTCAAAGATATATGATATAAATATCACTATTGACAACAACGAGGTGATAAAGCAGACCTTTACAGAGCTTCTTCCTAAGCTATCAGCGATATATGATTTAGGAGAGCGAGGCTCTCTATATGGCACTATATCTAAGGGCTATAAAGCAGGAGGATTTAACACACAGATGTTTTCAGATGTGCTACAACAGCAGCTTATGAAAGAGATGGGAGTAGGTAAAAGCTACAATGTAGCAGATATAATAACATACGACCCTGAATATAGCTGGAACTATGAAGTTGGGGGAAACCTTGCATGGAAAGATGCTGGCATAAGGGCCAACTTCGCTCTTTTTTATATAGACTGCATCGACCAGCAGCTCACCGTTTTTCCTGAAGGCTCTACAACGGGCAGGCTTATGACTAATGCAGGACGCTCACGAAGCATTGGAGGTGAGTTTTCGATACGTGCTGCAGTTACCAGCAAGCTTAACCTATATGCAGACTACGGCTACACAAACGCTAAATTTGTAGATTACAACAATGGCAAAGAGGACTTTAGCGGCAATTATGTTCCTTATGCTCCACAGCACACGCTATCTGTTAGGGGCGATTATACGTTTTATCTAAACAGCACCTTTATAGATAGAATAACGCTTAATGGGGGTGTTAGAGGCATTGGAGAAATATACTGGGAAGAGAACAACACTATAAAACAGCCTTTCTATGCACTTATAGATGCCTCAATTAGCTTTAGTACAAAACGCTACTCGTTAGATTTATGGGGTAGAAACTTAGCAAACACCTCTTACGACACCTTTTATTTTGAGTCGATAGGAAACAGGTTTGTACAGAAAGGCAGACCTCAAACTTTTGGAATTACACTAAATATCAATATTAATTAATCTTCTATTATGAAAAATTTTAAATTAACACTAGTTGCACTTACCACAATGCTATTCACCTCATGCGATAAAGAGGTAAAAAATGACAACAAAGAGGTTGTACCACCTAAGTACAAAGGTGTAATGGTATCAACATCACCAGACAAAGTTGACTTCGAAAACAAAAATGCAATTTTTGACCTTACATTCAACACTGAAAGCAACACCGCTACCATTGTAATGAACGAGATATCTTTTACAGATAAGATGCCTGCTCAAACAATGGAGATGAAAAATGTGCCATATACATATAAAGATGGCAAACTAGCAATTGGAGCGGCAGAGACAATTCCTAATGCTGGGGGTAAGCCTTACGACAAGTACAAAATTACTAGACTGCAAAGTGAGCTAACCAAAGACTCTATGATGCTAGAGTTTTCGTGTATAGAATATGCAGTAACCTACAAAGCGGCACTTACAGAGGGGGAACTACCTGTTACGACTAACACCGTAGCTACCGAGCAATCATTCACTGGAGACCTATCAATGAAAAGGGGTGAAGCACCTGCTACCGATAGCAAAGGTATCACTTTTTCGACTGTTATGTATGATAAGATAGGAAAGATGAATATCACCATGAATGGTATTAAATTTGCTCCTATGATGCCTGATATGCCTATGACACTAAAATGGGTTAACTTCACAAAAGAGGGCGATGATATTAATTTTAGTGGTATGGTATTTACTCCTTTTGTTGGTGACAAAGCTAATTACCGATCTACTTTTACAAACGTTGCAGGAGCAATAAAAAGTGGTGTATTAACAATGAGCATGAAGAGCTCTGGTTTTGATATGAATTATAGCGGTAGTGTAAAATAATAGTTGTTTTATAAACACGGCTATACTATACAAAAGAGCGATATGATTGATAATCATCTCGCTCTTTTTGGCTTACAACACCTGCTGAATATTAGCATTGATATATATATTTTGATGTATTCAAATATATTTTGTAAGCCGTTGCAAAATTAAGAAAAACCCAAACTAGAGAATAGCGTTGATAATTAATAAATTGCAAAAAACTGAGGGTTTGTATAAAAGGGTGTTTCTCAACATTTAGTTTTGAGAAACACCCTTTTATTTATTAACATAAAACTATCAACTATAATAACACATCATGATTTTGAAGTTGATAAAAGCTAGTGGTTATTCGTAAGTGATAGTGTTAATAGATGTTAAATATTCTATATTAAGAGGTGGTTTAGTAGTATAGGTAGTGATTTTCACTGGTAGCTTATGCTCATTTACCTCATATTCAAAACGTGTTATATAATCACTATCATCTTTATATTTACCTGCGCTAATACTCACTAGATTTTTAGAAGACTTGCCCATCACTCCTTTATGTACTCCAATTAGAAAATGCTCATTCGCACCACTTTCTAGTTCTGATGAAGATAGTAGAGTATTTAAATCTAAATTTGTATTATTTTCATACCCACTATAAGTTATCTCTGTCAATTGCGAATATGAAGCTTTAGGATTTTCCAAGGTTACTAGATTTCCATCCTTCCAAGAAAAAGATATAGTGTTGTCAAGCTCCAACTGTTTACTCAAATACCCTTCTGCATTGTATTGCAGTGAGATAGGATTTTCACGATCTACAGAAATAATATAACCTTTATCATTCAATGTGAAGATATTTCCACTGAGATCAGAATTAAAATTAGCTTTTTCAATAATTTTGCTTTCTGAATAAGTAAAATCCCTAGTTGCTCTAAATACCTCTGGTTTATTATCACCATTTAACATAGTAAACTCAATGCGTACTTGTATAAGTCTATTTTGAGTATCATATTTGAAATAGATATAGCTCTTATCAGCTTCTGCCACTCCTTTATCATCAAAACTTTCAGCAACAACAGAAGTTATTAGTGGTTTATGCACCACTCCTGCTTCTGTAGTAGCCTTCTGCGACACTGTAATAGTTAATACAGAATCATCAGCTTTAATATCTATTTTCGCCTCTCGGTCTGTTCCTGACATATTTTCTTCAAGAGTGATATTAATTTTTGAGCTACCTGCTTCACCACTCGTATTATCTATTGTAACCCATGAGTTAGCAGTATCAATAGCAGTAGTCCAAGGTTTTGTAGATGTAAATGCAAATGTTTCTTTACCTTTTACCTCATCTGCAAATAGCACTTGTGTTAGCAATTCGAGATTGTAATTTGTGAATACTGAAACTGTTACACTCTCCTTTTTACAAGATGATAGTGATAACAACAACAGCGATAAGAGAGTAAAAATAAAGGGTGCTTTTTTCATGGTTTTCATGGTTTTAAAGATTTTAATAGTTTCTGAAAGAAATAGGTAAAATAAATTATCACACAAAGATAAGTGTTTCTTCTTCAACAAACAAGTGTTATTCGTAAGTGATAGTATGAACAACGCCAAGCGACTTCTCGTCTACACCAAACAGCGAATAATCTAAAACTTTCACTGGCAATTGTTGCTCATTCAGCTCATATTCAAAGCTATAGTCATCTAAATAATGATCTGCGCTGAACGTATTACGACCTACAAGATTTTTAGAGCATCCACCTAAGACTTTAGCCATTGCTAAAGAACCATAATCATCTCCATAAACACCACATATAAACTCATTTAAATCTAAATTTGTGTTATTTGCATAGTTAGTATAAGATGTATTCAAAGCTGATGAACCCTCATTATCTTGAATCTTTACAGCTTTAAGATTTCCTGCTTCTCAAGTATAAGTTGTAATCATGTCACCTTGCGCAATTTGGCTTGAATATCCATCTCGATCATATCTAAATAAATTCGGAACTGTGCTATTCTCTGAAATAACATTGCCTTTATCATTCAAAACAAATTCTTGCTCTTTGTTTTCACGAGATGAATCAGTTTTCAGTGTTAGTTTATTTTTTGAATAAACATAGGAAACAGTAGTAGTAAACACTAACGAAACAGAGCCATCACCAATATCAGAGCCACGATTATAGTAATAAGTCACCATTTTTTCAAGCCTATTTTGAGCATCATAGTCAAATACACAACTTGACACGCCGTTTGATCTATTACACCATCAGTGTAATATTGCGTATCAATAGTCGCTATTAATGGTTTAATGTCATTTTTATCAGCTACCTGTTTTGTAGCAAGATAACAGTGATAATAATAGTGTAGGGAAAATTGTGTAAAAGAGATACTGATAGTATCAAATAAGAAATTTTGTTTGTAACATGAATGTATTAAAAGTTAAGAAGAGGATTGTATAATATAATGGCTTGACAAAATTGTCAAGCCATTATATTAGGAATTACATTGAATATGTATTAAGAGCTGCAAAGCACTGATTACTTCAAGATACCTGCTTTAAATTTCTCGCCGATAACCTTAAGCATATCTTTAGTCATAGACTCTAGGTTACTTTCAGGCTTCCACCCCCACTCAGCACGAGCAGCAGAATCATCAAGTGAGTTTGGCCAGCTATTAGCAATAGCTTGCTTTATAGGGTCTACATTATATGTAACAGCTAAATTTGGAACATGCTTTTTTATCTCTGCAAAAAGAATATCAGGGGTAAAACTCATAGATGCTATGTTAAAGCTATTACGATGAATAAGCTTTTTAGGATCAGCCTCCATCACCTGCACACAAGCATTTAGTGCATCAGGCATATACATCATATCCATATATGAGTCGCTAGCAATAGGACACACAAAAGATCCACTACGTATAGCCTCATAAAATATCTCTACTGCATAGTCGGTAGTACCACCACCAGGAAGAGTGTTGTTAGATATGATACCTGGAAAACGTACACTACGAGTATCTACACCAAAGCGGTGGAAATAGTAGTCACTCATAAGCTCACCAGACACTTTACACACACCATACATAGTTGTAGGTCGCATAATAGTATCTTGAGGAGTACCATCTTTAGGAGTATCAGGACCAAAGGCACCGATTGAGCTAGGAGTAAACACTGCACAACCATACATTTTCGCCACCTCTAAAGAGTTTATCAGCGCACTCATATTGATATTCCAAGCAAGCATTGGATTTTTTTCGCCAGTGGCAGAAAGTAGAGCCACAAGATTATAGATAGTATCGATATTATACTTTTGAACTACATAAGCCAACTTAAGGCTCTCAGTAGCATCAATAATTTCGAAAGGACCATCAGACTTAATGGTGTCGACTGGGCGGATATCAGACGCAACAACATTATCATTACCGTAAATGTTTCTTAAATGGCTAGTAAGCTCAGAACCTATCTGACCACCTGCCCCAACTACAAGGATTTTTTTCATCTTTTATATGCTAATAATATAATTATAATAAATTTCTATTTTCATTAAAAACTGCTACAAATATATAAATAAAAAACCAATTACACACATTAAAACAGTAATTATTCTATTTATTTTGTTATTTGCTTATATTTACTTCCTATCAGGATACTCTATTCGAACATGATAAATTGTCTCTATCTTGCTCTTAAGCACACTCTTCACCTTCATTATTTCAGCATAAGAGAGCAGAGAATCTTCAAAACTCCCCTCACTAAGCTGCACATCAATAACGCTATCTACAAGATCAGATATAGCCTCAGAAGTGTACTCTTTTAACGAACGAGATGCTGCCTCTACGCTATCTGCCATCATACATATAGTGGCCTCTTTAGAGACTGGCGATGGTCCATCATACCTAAAATGCTTTTGTATCTCTGCCTCGTCTACCTGCTCACCATTAGCAATAATTTTACTTACATGTTGATGATAAAAGTAGTATATTAGCGACTTAGCATGGTGACCAGTAATAAAGTCTGTCAATGCACTAGGTAGGTTATGTCTGTATGCAAGCATTACGCCATCAGTGATATGACGTTTGATAATCTGCGCACTCTCTAGTGGTTCAAGCTTATCGTGCAGGCTAAACTCTGAGGTAGAGTTTTCGATAAAGTATTGGGGGTTCTCTGTCTTGCCTATATCATGGTATAGTGCACCAGTACGAGCATACAGAGGGTTTGCACCAATCTCTTTAGCCGCCGCCTCTGCCAAATTTGCCACCTGCACAGAGTGCTGAAAGGTACCAGGGGCTTTCTCGGCCAACTCACGAAGCAGAAAGTGATTTGTGTCGCATAGCTCAAAGAGTGTAATATCTGTTACAAAGCCAAATATCTTTTCAAGAAGATAAACTAGCTGATAAAGAGCCAAGAATATGATAATATTAAGAGGAAACCAAATAAGTGTACCCCACTTCATAGCAGATATATTAGGCTCATTCATAAAAGAGATAGATATAAAGCTCAAATTGTATATTAAGAGCATTCCACCAACAGCCACAAATAACTTTTGACGATAATATGAATTTTGCATAATGAAAATACCCGCCAAACCAGTAAAAAGATTAACAAATAAAAACTCTACTGGTGCAGCTGAAAAAGGAGCACATAGAAACAAAACTGCTATATATTCAAATATCGACATTCTGATATCATAGAACGTAACAACATAAAAGGGCACTATAATATATGGTATGATATATAAATTAAGGTTGTCGAACTTAGACACACCATAACTCATAGCCACCATAAGGATATATATAAAGAGGATAAACAGCACATTACTCATGCTTTTAGAGAACTCTTTTCGGAAGCAACTTAAAAAGATATATGATATCGCTAGTATAATAAACACATAGACGAAATTTCCTAGTAGAAGAGTAAATGAATAGGTGTCGCCATTACGAAGCGCATACTCTTGCTTATATGAATCTATAACTTGAAGTGTCGATGCAGTTACTACATTACCACTCTTTATTATTTGACTACCAGCAGGAATAAAACCTTTTGTAGAAGATACAGTAGCTAGCATATCAGACATCTCTGTGTTATTTAGCACCTCATCATAGATTATATTCGCTGTAAAATACTCATGAATATCTCCAACCTCCTTGGCACTCATATAACCATTCAACCAACTTTCAAACACTGCTCTAGCCTCGTCTAATGTATAGATATGCTTCAGCGACATAGTTGCAAGCTCTCCATTTTCAACAACTCTAATAAACCCACTTTTAGAGATATCAACTGTATCAAGATTATAGTTTATAATAACCCCTGCGCCATATATGCTATCAATAAGGTTATTTGCGCTACTCTTAAACTCATTAAGCATATCACTACTGCTCATTTGATAGTCATAGGTAGATAGATATTGAGCAAACATATTTTTCACACCCTCCGACACCTCTGTTGCCATGATGTAAATAGGGGTAAAACGCTCTTTGGCAGCCTCAATATCTTGATTATACTCTAGCTTACTTTTTTGTATTGGAAAACTGAAATCTGCAACAAGATCATCGTGTGCCCACTCCTCTCCTTGACTATAACTAAACTTGATAGTGTGCTGACGTGGTAAAAGTAGTGAAATGATTATGGCAGTTGAAACAAAGACCAAAAGCATTATATATGTCTTATTCATAGTATTTTGTTATTTATATTTTTAAAATTATTTTATGTTTTATCGATAGACCTAAAGCCACTACCAAGTGTTTCATGAGCATTAACCACAACCATAAAGACCTCAGGATCGACCTTTTTAATACACGACTGAACAGCAACCATCTCTTGACGAGGAATGGCCAAAAAGATCATATCTTTACGATTTTGTGTATACATACCCTCCGATTTGATATATGTACCTCCCCGAGATAGATCATTAAGAATATATTCACGTAGCTCATCGTGCTTATCAGATATAATAAAAAGAAGCTTATCACTAGATCCTCCATCTACAATATAATCAATTACTTTAGTAGTTACAAACACACATACAAGGGCGTAAAGAGGGAGCTTCCAGTTACCTAAAGCTATAAAACCTGCTGTAATAACAAATAGCTCTACTATCAGCATACTATTAGATATCTTCAGCTTACTATACTTACAAAGTATCATCGCCACAATATCTGTACCACCACTAGTAGCCTTATTTTTGAATATTATACCCAACCCTGCTCCTACAATCGCACCGCCATATATTGCAGCCAGAAGTATATCATCTGATAGGTTCATGTTACCCCCAAACATAGTAGATGGAGTTTCACCAACATAATAAGCAATAAGGTTCATGAAAATAGGTGTCAATATAGCCGAAACAACAGTTTTTGAGCCAAACGAGCTACCAAATATCTTTAGTGATATCAACAATAATGGCACATCAAGACATAAGCCAAAAGTACCAACTTTGATATCTGGAAAAAAGTTATTTAGAATAATACCTATACCGTAAACCCCTCCTGGGACTATCTTATAGGGGCTTATGAATAGTGCAAAACCAGTAGCAACTAAAAATGAACCAACTACTATTCCTACCCAAGAGACAACTTTATCTTTTTGAACAACCATAACATATGCTTTAATATACTGTAAAGTTAAAAAATATTTTCGACTTTGCTAAATATAATGATAAATTCAACTTAGTGTTGTCCGATTAAATTGTGATGAAAGCTCTATCTTCAG